>JANXQE010000410.1 GCA_025356925.1 Limisphaerales bacterium
GGTTGTGGGTTCGCCAGCGACGACGCCGTCCCCGCCAGGCCGCGGAGAAGGTCGAGTGTCGCTTGCAAGTCGGACTTGGCGATGACGCCAGATTTCAACCCGAGCGCCAGGGCATCCGGATTGGCTGGGATGGCCACGGCCGACACTTCAAGCAATTCTTGTTCGAGGTAGCGCCGGCGCGGAGCAGCCACCGATTCTGCAGCCGTCGAACTGGCCCCCCCGTCTTCCCACCGCAGCGGGATGAACCCAACCGATACTGCGTTGAGGAACCCGCCCTTATACAGACCGTAGGCGATACGCGCCACCGGGTTCACTTCGGTAGCAAACTGGATTCTCTGGCAGAGGGCCTGGCCGGCGGCCACAGTTCGCACCTCAGTTGACAGTGCTTTGCCAAGGGTAAAAAGGATGTCCCCGTAATTGTGCGCGTTTTGAAAAACGGGATTCCTGCGGTAGGACTCCAATCGCCAGCCAGTCGGTTCGATGATTTCGTGGTAACGGTCGAGGGTCGCTGTGCTGGCGATGAAATCGAGGGTTGCGCAGGAAGAGCCAGCGCTTCCAGCCTCAGCCTGACCATCAGAAGACGCAATGGGGTCACGGATTTCCACTTGCAACAGAGTGCGCAGGCCTGGGCGACTGTCGTGTAGCGGGATTAAGTCAGGGATATTATTCATTGGTGGTTACCGTTCGTGGTCAAGGCCGCAGCCAGCCTCGTGAAAGGATCCGGAGCAAGCCGGGCGTTCGAACCTTGTGCCTGCAACTTTGAAGCTGGAACCTTCAACCCGCCCGCCGGCTGCATCGCCGAGGGAATGTGCCCCTGGTCGCCCCACGGAAGCGGCTTGAAGCCGAGCTCGAACGCGCGGTTGAGCTCATTGAAAGGAATGCCCATATCGAAGCCAGTGCGGGCCGCAGCCAGCCGATCACGCCGGGCGGCAGCCAGCACAGGATGGTCCTCAGGGTCGAACCAACCGTCAGCGGTCGGGTCGATGGACTTGACTGTGACGTCGTCCTCGGCTTCCAGTCGGCGACAGATGGGCACAACGCGGTTCTCAATGAAATTGAGCCGCGCACCAGACATCACGTCGTACTTGGCCGCATTGGTCGTGGTGATGATTTCCTCCGGCACTCCGAAGGCCGCGCAAATCTCCGTGCAGGAGAACTTCCGATTTGCCAGGAACTGCAAATCGCTGCTGGCCAGCTTCGGCGTCACCACCTCAGCCCCGCCCCACAGCAGCACCGGTCGGTCTGCTGTGCCAGCGCGCCGCTTGCGCTCGCGCAAAGCCGCCAGGAGCTGCTCGCGTTGCTCAGGGTCGAGCTGCTCGCCCGTGCGCACGACCACCCCCGCCTCTCCGTTGTTTTCCATGATGCCCTTCATGAACAGCGAGGCGGCGTAATCCGTGCCGGCCGCAGTGGCCGCGACAGCCAGCGGCGGCATGCCGCGCCAAAAATCGAACGGGTTCGGCAGTTTCTCGTGCCACACTTCCTCCGGCAGGAAAACCTGGCTGGAAAGTGGACTGCTCCGTGCGTAGTCGATATACCGCCAGCCCATGAGCCGGTTGTCTTCCACAATGTGCTGGAAGCGAGCCGGGTCCAGAATTAGAACGGACTTCAATGCAGGTCGGCCGCTCCCGAGAGAGGAATCAAAGATTGGAATCCGGAAGCACTCACCGCGCAGCATCAGCCAGATGACCCGCAGTTCCCAGTACTGGAACCGGTTGATGTGCGGGTGCGGCCGCCTGTAAAAGTCCACCAGCGGCCCGGTCGTGATGAGTTGCTCTCCCTCCGAATTGGTCGTGGAAAACCTGAAAGGAATATTCGACACCTGCTCCGCCAGCGCATTGATGGCCCGGTAAACCCACACCACCTGCTGGTAAGCGTTCGACAGCACCGTGCCAGTCCGCCCCTCATCCGGCCACAGCCCAGCCGACAGTGCATACTGCGTCGCGTCCCTGGTGGCCGCGAGTTGCGTCTCGCGGTGGATGGAAATGTTGAAGCCAAAAAGTTTCATGTCTCAGCCCTCGCCCGCCCATGAATCAGCGCTCGCTCCTGCGCTGCTGTCCGCCCCTCTGGCAAAATCTCTCCGCGCTTCAGTAGCTCCAACATCGACTCACGGCTGAGGCCTCCTGCCCGCCAGGCAGCAACCACAGCCGTCAAGAGTTCACCCGAAATCGCCCGCGCGCTCAAATCTGTGTTCATCGCGAAGCTAACGCCCGCGCCATCAGCCGAGTCACCACCCTCAATCCACCAGTTCGCCAACTGGAGCACCCGCGTCAGCGACTGATTCAAACTCGCCACTATCGAGCCCAACCCACACAAATGCCCATTGGCGCTGCTGGCCGGCACGCCAGAGCCTTCACCGTCCGACGCGCTCACCTCGAGCATCCGCGCCCCAAGCAGAGCCATCCGACGTTCTACCCTCTCCATGGCCCGCTCGATATGCGCCAGGCCGGCTCCGCTGAACTCGAGGAACCCAGCCGAAGCACCCGGAATATCCGACACCCAGGCCGCGCTCGATCCGATTCGAAGCGGGGTGGCCTTATCAAAACCGCTGACCCAAGCAGTAGGCAAAGCGGCGAAGTGCAGCCCATGCTTGAAGTCAGCATCCAACCGATAGTGATCAAGATTGGCGACAATGATGTCCGCCAGTGGCAATCGATCCGGCTCTGGTCTCGAGTCCCTCGGACCGTGGAACACAAAAGGAATGAACGGCAGCGGCACACCGTCCCGCGTAACCGTCACGCGCTCATCCAATACCCACCGAGGCTCGCTCGCCGCGCTGGGGCCTGCAGGCGAAGCCGGCTCACTTTTCCAGACCTCCTGCACGCAACTCGATTCAACTAGCTTCAACACGCGGAACCGGCCCCCATCTCGCAACACCACTTCAACCAACGTTGTGCTCTGCCCAACTCGCTCAACCGTCCAATTGACGATATCCTCCGCTCTCCAAAGCGAAACCACAGGCCGCCCGCTTCGCTCCCACAGAACAAGTGACCCGAGTCGCCCAACAGCTAACACCTCGCTGACAACACGCCTGGCATAACGCAGGAAATCCAGCCCGCATAGATCGCAGTCAGCCAAGAATTTCTTCAGGCGTTCAGCTGATCCCAACCCCACAACTGGCGCCCGACGAAACACCAAATCCAAATACTCTTCCAGCGTCCTCCCCGTCGCTCCAAAGAACGAAGCGCGGGCCTTGTAAGCGGCATACTCCTCCTCACTCTGCGAATCCAATCGCGGCAGATACTTTTCGCCAGCGACCTTAACAGCATCCTCGCCCACCAACACATCCCGGGCGCGCGACCATCTCAACGCGCTCGCGTCATATTCTGGATGAGTCGCATCTGTGGCCATCGGCCCTACCATAGCACGTGTTTTTC
>JANXQE010000143.1 GCA_025356925.1 Limisphaerales bacterium
GCTGCCCATTGGTCTACTCCCCGACGTTTACGTTACGATTCAGCTCCAAGCAAATCCTCCTCGTCTCTTCCTCAGGCGACCGCATCTCTAAAGGTCCACAAGGCACGGTACTTAACATCCAATTGATCTTATGTAACGATGCTCCCGGGTCGATCTGCATTTGATCTCGAATCAGGAATACGAAATCATTCATCGATCCGAGTACGCTTCGATTTGTATTCCGCGCGAATTGGACTTCCTTCATCTGCTCCAACTCACGTCCAATGACGGAAAGTGAAAGTTCGAAAGAGTTCAGCATCTCCTCGAGAGCAAGTAGAAATCTTTCCCAGAGTCTATTTGCAGTCTTGAGCTCCACCACTACGGATAGCAGAGTACGCTCATTCGTGAGCATAACAAATGACTGGCGGCCGGAGTTGAAGGAGTTATCTAAATGGCCGCCAGCACCCCGCGCATGTAACCGAAGGATTCGATCACCCCGGCCAGGGGATCGTTTTCTTTCGCCTCATACTCGAGGCCAACGTGAAAGGCATATCGGAGCTCCACCAAGGTCTTGAGTACGCCGACAATATCGATGGCCCCCAGACCAACCTCGATAGGCTTGCCTTCGGCAGTCGCCTCGGTGACATCTTTGATGTGGAAATCATAGAGGCGGCCGATGCATTGATGGATGACCTCAACCGGGTCTTCACCCAACCTTACAGTGTGCCCGACGTCGATGCAGAGGCCCATACGGGGATCGCGATCTTTGACCAACCGCAGCACGTCCAGGGGTGATGGATACTTTTTGTCCCCAGGCCCGTGGTTATGAATGGCGATGCGGAGGTTATACTGCTTCGCCAGTTTCTCGACCGTGTCGAGCGCGTCGATGTCCGGGCTGCAAACAATCGTTGGCATGCCCGCGTCCCTGGCATATTCGAAAAAACCTCGGGTTTCTTCCTCGTTATTTTTCATGTACATCACGCCGCCGCTCACCAACTCCAGACCCCCTGCTTCGATTTTCAGGCGCGCTTCCTGTCGCTCTGCAGGCGTGCTCTTGTACGGCAGGTGAACATCCTTCAAAGAAATAAAGCCGGCTCCCGCCTGTTTGGTCATCGCCATGGCCTGGTAGAGCGTGAATTTTCGGAAAGTGTATGAGGCCAGGCCCAGCTTCAGCCCATCGTAGGGCGCTCGTTGCGGTTTAGTAACGCTGGCCGTCAGGGTCCGGGGAGGTGCAACGATGGCCAGGGCGGTTGAACCGAACAAGCTCGCTTTCAGAAAACGGCGGCGATCCAGGCGCGCAAAGGGTTTTGTGTGTTTCATAGCGTTTCTCTCTCGAAGCCATTCCAACCCCAAATGCTCACGGTGTCGAGCGAAGAACCGACGACGTAACGTCGGATTCACCAAAGGCGAATCAACGCGGAAGGCTGAGATCCGAGATCCGAATTGGGAAGGATCGATCCGTGCCCCGGAAAATATACCACGATGGTTTTTCTGCTTCGGATTTCGGCCTTCGGACTTCTTTCGGCGTTCGGCCTTCGGGTTTCGGATTTAATCTCCGGGTACGAGCTCCGCAGCCGCCGCATTCGATCTCACCTGATCGGCATCCTTGCATCCCGGAATCACGGCCGAAACGAGCGGGCTCTTGAGGCACCAGGCCAAAGCCCATTGCGCCATAGGGATACCGGCTGGGACTTCAGTCCTCCTGATCCGCTCGACTTCAGCCAGGTCGCGGTCAACCTTGTCGGCGTCAAACGAACCTCGCACTTCCGTTACGGGGAACTTCGTGCCGGGGCTGTACTTGCCGCTCAACAGACCACTGGCCAGCGGGACGCGGGCGAGAATACCGAGCTGGTCGCGTTGTGCGTGCGAGAAGTAAAGCTGCTCGGGTCGCCGGTCCAGGCGGTTGTAGATGACCTGCAGGGCTTCGGCGCCGACCTCGCGCGCCTGACGCGCCTGCCACTCGCTCCCTTTGCCCAAAATCGAGATGCCCAGGTGCCCGATCTTGCCGGCGCGCTGTTGTGCGGCGAGCATCTCCCACAGTGCCGCATCCTGGAACAGGGCATCGGAGCCGGAGTGAAACTGGTATAGATCGACCCTGTCGACGCGCAATGCGCGCAGGGATCCTTCCAATTGCGCTAACACGTCGGCGGCGGAAAACCTGTCGTCGCGGCTCATAAACCCGTTGAAGTGATGGCCAAATTTGGTGGCGACAATCCAGTGCGATCGGTCATGTCGGCTCAGGTAATCGCCGATCCGGCTTTCCGAAAGGTGATCCCCATAGCACTCCGCTGTATCGATCAGGTTGATGCCGGAATCTCTGCCCTGATCGAGAATCGCATCGACGTCCGGCTGGGAATACTCGCGGCCCCATTCGCCGCCGAATTGCCAAGTACCGATCCCGACCACCGAGACGCGAAGGCCCGTGCTGCCCAGAATGCGATAGCGCATGCCCCAACCTTAGCCCACGCGTGCCGTTGTGTCTCGTGTTTCGTCGCTCGCCATGAACCGCGAACGGAAAGTCCGCCCTCACCCCGGCCCTCTCCCCCGAGGAGAGGGAGAAGCGTTCTGGCACATTTGTCGTTCATGGTCCCAATGCATGTGCGACCGCAAATTGAGGCTCTCCATGAACCGGAGCCAGGATGCCGAAGGTTTTGGAGTGCGCCAGTTCTGTGGCGCTTTGGTGAGGCGTCGAAAGCGGCGCAAGACCGCCGCACTCCAAGACGCTGGCGCGGCTGACCGGGCCTCCTGTCCGATTCATGGTCCCAATCCATGCGAAAAATCGAAAGGAGGCTTTCCATGAACCGCACCCGGGATGCCGAAGGAGTTGGAGCTGCCAGTGGCCTGGCGCGCCTTGGACTCCACGGCCGAGAGCGGCGCGGAACCGCCGCACTCCAAAACGCTGTGCGAGGAATGAACGAGGGGCTTCGCGCGGGTTCCGGGTCCCCATCCAAACGCACGCGCGGAAGAACGCTATCGATGGAGCTTGCGAAACGGATTTCCTGCCGAGCCCAGGGGCTTTCAGCAGTCTTTACGTGGCCTTGTTAAGTCAAACCGCGCCGAGAGGCGGCGGCCGAAGCCTGCCAGAAGCCAGCAGGATAGCACCATAAGCAGACTGTTCTCGGCCAATTTGCGGCAGATGAAGACTTCGCCGGCACCGCAGCCACAATCGAACTTCACGGCGCAGAGGGCGATGTGTTGGAGGTCGGAGATGGCCAACGCGCGCTTGAGAACCACCAGGGTGAACGGGACCAGCATCAGCAACAGCAACAGCGCCGACCCACGAACTGCCACTCCGACCAAGAGCAACAGGCCGCAAAATACCTCGAACCAGGGCAGCCCCGCGGCGATGGAGTTCAGGACCAATGAATTGGTGGTGAAATCGTATTGCCGGACCAGTTTGAGGAATGCCTCGGGATGCAGCGCCTTGGACAGACCCAGGTACACGAATAGCACACCGAGGATCCAGCGGCTCGCCACGCCCGCGTAATCAAGCCAATTGCGGACTGGCGCCGGCGGCGGCACTGCAAGTGTCGTAATGTCGGGGTTCATTTGGCGACTCCCGAATTACCGCTCGTGGCCGACGGCGGTTCGCGCCGTTGTCCGCTATTGCGCTGGCCGGTTTCAATCGGCAGGCGGGTGGTACTCCACTCGTCAAACCCTCCGGCATAAACCAACAGCCGATCCTTTGGCACACCGGCGTCGCGCAGGAAAATCGCCGTCTGCTCGCTGTCCTCACAACTGCCGCCTTTGCAGTACACAACGATGTTCACGGCTCCCTGGCATGCGGGCAGCACCACGGCCAGGTAGTTCTCCGGATGGTAGTGGTCGAGCTGATACGCTCCCGGGATGTGGCCCGCCTGGTAGTGTTCGTCATCGCGGGCATCCACGAAGATCACGCCGGCGGACTGCTGCGCCTCGGCGAAGAGTTCTGCGACCTGGTTGCTTGTGGCAAGTTGTAGGCCTTCGCCGCGGAATTGTGTGTCCAGAAGCTGCGCTGCCGCCAGGCCGTTCGTGGCTGACGCGCCGCCGACCGACCGGGAGGCGGCCAGGGCGCCGCCGGGCGAATAGTTACGGGTGAGCTTCAGTCCACGTGGCGAAAGGGCATTCGAGGCGAATGCCACCAGGGCCCCGACAACCCCGACCAGAAGCGTCTCCAGCAAAACGTTTCTCACAGACCGGTTTGTGGTCGCGCCGGGATTGTTGCTCTCCATTCGCCGGTCTGGCGCGGGCGTACTCCGCCAGCCTCAGCGCGTGGCCTGCGCACTCACGGCGGGGTTGGCAGCGCCAGACGCTGTCGGCGCCGACGGTTTGGGCACCGTCGGTTGGACGGTCACCGGGCGGGGCACTTGGGAAATCGGAACGCGGATTTCCGGCATGCGGGGTTGGCTTGATTTCAGCGTCAGAGTGATTGGCTGTCCTGAGGGCAGCTCTAACCCGTCCGGAAACGTAAGCAGCGCCTGGAAAATTCGGCCCGGCTGGACTTCTTTGATTTGGACCTCGACACCGGGGATGTTCACGGCCGGATCGTTGAGAATCAAAGCGTTGGTGCTGTTGTTTTGAATGGTAACTGTTGTCGGAGCCTTGGCCTTCAACGGACCTTGCGGGAGTGTAATCCGCGGCGGCATGATCGAAATGACCGGCTGAACGATAACCCAGAAGGGCACCTCCAAAGTGGGCGTTTTGGACGAGGATGTCTTGAGAGTGACTTTTCCCTGAACGTTGCCCGTGTTCAGTTCGCCGACCGAAGCGATCGTAACCTGAAACTCTTTGCCTGGCTGGTTCGTGATGAGCGCGATGCTGAACGACGGGTTACTGCACTCCGGCGAAGACACGGTTAACGGCGCGTCCAGGTGGTTGATGATGCGCACTGAAGCTGAAGCCTGGGACGCATCGGGGGTGAGGTTGATCACCGTGTTCTGTGGCAGCAATTCGATGGGCTTCCAAATCGCGCCTTTGAGCTGCAGGACGGTGACCGGTTTCTGCTTTTCATTAGAAGTTACAGAAATTGTCTTGAACACCTGTCCATTGAAGTGCGAGCTGTTGAATTGTATGGGTACCATGCCGGTTTCTCCCGGCATGACTTTTCGGCTCCAATCCCCGGCGGTAGTGCAGCCACAGGAAGGCTGAACATTGCTCACCTCGAGCGGCTGATCGCCTGAGTTGGTGAACACGTAACTATACTTAACCAGCTCGCCAGCCTCGACTTTGCCAAAATCGTAAATCGGTGTGGCAAACTGAATCCTGGGGCCCAACACCGCCGCCTCTGCCGCAATGGGCGCCGCAATGGGCGCCGCAACGGGCGCCGTGACAGGCGCCGTGACAGGCGCCGCTGCGCGAAGCGCGGGAGGCGCGGGAGGCGCGGGGGGGGTGTCCACGCCGCGACCCGCAGTCGCCCCCGCAAACGTTAACAATACCGAAAAAAAAGTCCTCGTAACTGTATGCATAATTTCTCTGTCTTAGGCTACAATATCGCAAAAAACAAAACGGAAGCAAAGCCCATTTTCGCCGGTGCATTAGCCATCAGCTTGGAGTCAGCCCTAATTGGCCGGCCAGCGCCGGCAAATCGGGGCCAGAAGCCGGCAAACAAGGCAAAATTCGCCCAGCGCGTTGGACCGCCCAGGCGTTGGTCTGGCCGTGCGGCTTGAGTCCGCCACTCAAGCCCAGCAACGCGCGCCATTCCTTCTGCCGGTCGCGATCATAGCCGTCCAGCAGTTGCAGCGGAGCAGCTTCGCGCAGGATTTTTCGCAGAATTGACCCCAGGGCGTCGGCCTCGCTAAAGCCCACATTCATGCTTTGCACGCCCACGGGCCCGGTTTGGTGGGCGGCATCACCGGCCAGCCAGCATCGGTTTCGGCCAAACGGGGCCACCATGCGGCGCTCGAAAGTCACCTCGGTGCACCAATGGACCTGCCGGACCTCGCTGTCGAACCAGGGTGCCCGCTGGTGCGCCACCCTTTGGACATACTGCCGAATCCGTTCGTCGATGGCCGGTTCTCCCAGTCGAAACGAGCGCCGCTCCTTTTCGGGAAAGTCACCCGAAAGCTCTGCGCGCAAAAGTTGAAACGTCCAGCGGTAGCGGTTCTCGCCCAAAGGCCAAAGGACGTTCGTCGTCGTGTCGTCCAGGACGACGCGCAGTTCATCGGCGGTCTTCTTCTCCGTTTCGAACTCAAAGGCAGCAAAGGATTCCGCATCACCGACCCGCTGATACTCCAAGCCGGCACGCGGGCGCACCATGGAATTATGACCGTCGGCGCCGATGAGAAATTGAGCTCGGAGGGTAGAACGGTTTTTGACCACGGTTTCCCAGTGCGGGACGATATACCCGGTGCTGGTGCCTTCGAGTTCTTCGATCACCGCCGACACTGTCTCCTCGTCTTCCGTCAGACCATCGAAGCGATAGTTCCAGTGCACCCGCACCCCGGCAGCGCGCAAGCGCTGTTCGAGCAGGCTCTCGAGGGCGCTTTGGGGAAGGATGAGCAAAAAGGGGAACTCGCCGCCAAGCTTTGACAATCGGAGCTCTCCCTGGCGCGTCGCGCCGTCATAAAAGGCAATCGTCTCGACGCGGCGCCCGCGCTCGATGATCGACTCGGCCAACCCGAGCCGGTCGAGCAGGCGCAGAGTCGCGGGTTGAAGCGCACAGGCGTAGCTGCGCGCGGAAGTCCGCGCCTCACGGTCGATTACGGTGACCTCGATGCCGTGTTCGGCCAGCAAAAGCGCGCTCCAAAGTCCGACTGGGCCAGCGCCGACAACCAGAACTTCCGTTTGTGTTCCGCGCATAATCTTGTCTTCTTTCGTCGTCCTGCCGTTACGGAGGGATAATAGGTTCTCAAGCTGGAAAAGTCATGCATAATTCGAGGTGTTTTGCGTTGCGCAGCGGAGGCAGGCTTCAGACGATGGCGTGGCGTGAAGACGTTGCATTTATATCTGACGCGGCAAATCCTGGGGTCACTCGTGATGACGGTCATGGTCTTTACGTTTGTGCTGCTGGTCGGGAACGTCTTGAAAGACATCCTGCCGCTGCTCATGAGCGGTCAGGTGAGCGTTGGTTCAGTGGCCACGGCGGTGGGTCTATTGGTGCCCTTTGCCTGGGTCTTTGCGCTGCCCATGGGGATGTTGACCGCTACGTTATTGGTGTTTGGCCGGTTCAGCGCCGACCAGGAGCTCACCGCCGCTCGCGCCAGCGGGATCAGCCTGCTGGCTCTCGTCAGCCCGATCCTGTTGCTCAGTCTGGTCTTGTGCGGAGTCAGTGCGCTCGTGAATCTGGATTTGGGGCCTCGCTGTCGGGTGGCGTTTACCAACCTGCGTTTCCAATTCGGGGCGCAGATGTCCGCCGCGCTGTTGCCCGAAGACCGCATCATCACTGACCGACCGGGATTCATTTTCTACATCGGCAAGAATCACAACGGTGCGCTCCAGGATGTGATGATCCTGATGCTCGACGGCCAGGCCAACCTTGAGCGCACGGTAATGGCGCCCCGTGGCCAGGTGGAGGCGGACAGTGTCAACAAACGCCTCCAACTCACTCTGTTTGATGCGAAAAGTATCGAAGCCAACGGAGCCACCATGCTCTCGCAGGAATTCCCCATCCCCCTGGAATTGGAATCTCTGCAAAAGGCCGCTCTAAAGCCCAAAATCGAGGATATGACGTTCCGGCAGCTTTGGCACGAGTTGCGAGATCTGGAGCGGCGGATCCGTTTGCCGGTGTCGCTGAAGAATCTGACTCCCGAGCAGCTGCAGGAGCGCAAACAACAATTCCTGGAGCAGCGCAAGGATCTGACCACGCCGATCGTGTTCCAGATTCATCGCCAGGTGGCGTTCTCCTTCGCTTGCCTCGGGTTCACCTTGCTCGGCATCCCGCTGGGCATTCGGGTGCACCGGCGCGAGACCAACGTGGGTATCGCCATGGCCCTGCTGCTCGTGGCGGTTTACTACAGCTTCGTTCTCGTCGGGCAGGCTCTCCAGCATCGGCCGGAGTTCGTGCCCTACTTCATTGTCTGGGCGCCCAATTTCCTGTTCCAGGCTGTGGGCGCGGTCTTGCTTTGGCGCGCCAACCAGGGACTGTAGGGCCACGTCTCCAACTTAACTCCAACTTAACTTTCTTGCCGCCGCGAGGCTCCGTGTGATAGCCTTCGCTCACACCGGGCCAAAACCGCATGTCTCCGAAAGTCTTGCTAGTCGATGATGACGCCCTGATGCACCGCCTGTATCGACCCCACATCGAACGTGCGGGCTATCAGATGCTGAGCGCTTTTACCGGCGCCGAAGCCATCCTTCTCACGGCCCGTGAACTGCCCGGAATGATCATCATGGACATTATGATGCCGGAAATGGATGGGCTCTCGGCAATCCGCGAGATCAAGCGTGAAGCGGCCAGCAACGCCATCCCCATCATTGTCATCACCGCAAATCCTCAGTATCACCTGTCGGAAAAGGAATCGCAGTGGGCTGGGGCAACGGTCTTTTTGACCAAGCCGTTCGGTCCGGCCAGCCTGGTTGCCGCCATCCAGCGCCTGCTTCCGCTGCCCGGCGCTGCCACCAACCCGGTCGCCCCTGTTTAACTTTAACCCCAGGGTTCCCGTGTCTCAGCTTTTTTCTCTCTCCCCCTTTCGGCCGATTAGCTCTACAGTCAACAGATGTTGAGCCGACGTTGGCGTCCGGTTGTGTTGTCGGGCTTGGTGGTTGTTGGGCTTTGGGCGGTCGCCTTGACCGGCTACTCGATTGCCAAAAGTCGGCGCGTGACCGTCGAAGGAATCAGAGCTTACGTTCTGTCGGTGGACTTCGGCAGACTCGCCGGAACGGAACGGGCCAACGCCATCCGCAAGCTCGCCGGAATGCTCAACGCGCTTTCTTTGGAGGAACGGCAAAAAGCTCAACTCGAACACGTGAGCTGGGATTGGTTCGCTCAGATGACGGAGGACGAGAAAGGCGGGTTCGTCGAAGCCACCATGCCCACCGGCTTTAAGCAAATGCTGACTTCGTTCGAGCAAATGCCGGAGGACAAACGGCGCAAAACTATCGACGACGCCCTCAAGCGACTGCGCCAATCCCAGGCGAGGTTGCAGGCGGCCGAGGGGGAAGACGGCCAGCCGGGTACCAACCAACCACCCGTTATTAGCGAAGAATTGCAGGCCAAAATCCGCACCATCGGCCTAAAAGCTTTCTACGGCCAGAGCTCGGCTCAAACCAAAGCCGAATTGGCGCCGGTGCTGGAGGAACTACAGCGGGCCATGGAGAGGGGCCGTCCGTTCCGCGGCCAATGACCGAGGCCGCGAGGAATCCAAGCTCGAATGGAACTCCCATCCCGTTTCACCTGTCGATTGTCACTATGCGGCGAACGCGGGAATGCCGATTTCCGAAGGGCTTTCACTTTGATCGAGCTACTGGTGGTGATCGCTCTGATTGCGACGCTCGCCGCGCTGCTATTTCCCACGTTTGGCAGGGCAAAGGAATCCGGCCGCGCCGCGGTTTGTCTCAGCAACCTGCACCAAATCGGAGTGGCGTTGCAGCTCTACACGCAGGACAATGGCAACCGCCTCCCTTCGATGCGCGACAAGAGTCTGACCACGACCAATGAATTGCCCGCGCCCGACCAGGTTCTATCGAACTACCTCGGCAGCGTTCGAATCCTTCAGTGTCCGTCGGACCGCCAAAATCTGTTCGAGACGACCGGCAGCAGCTATTCCTGGAACAGCTTGCTTAACGGCCAGGATGCCGACCACCTGAGCGCCCTCGGTATGCGTTTCGATCTTCACCAAATCCCGCTCATGTTTGACAAAGACCGGTTTCACAAGGCCCGCGGCTCGAAGAAAGAGGTCAACTATCTCTACGCGGACGGCCATATCAAGAACCTGCTCGCCATCGAAGGCACGATCCAACCCAGCCCGTGATCCAGTTGCAACATGTTTGCAAGCGATTCGGACGGCGCGCAGCCGTCCAGGACCTCACGTTGAGCGTGCCTGTCGGCGAGATCTTCGGGTTGCTAGGCCATAACGGCGCCGGCAAGAGCACTGCGATCGGCATGATGCTCGGCCAGGTCTGGCCCACCAGCGGTGAAATCAGAGTCTGTGGCCATGATATTACCTCCAATCGCGGTCAGGCTTTGCGTAAGGTCGGCGCCATTTTCGAGGCACCGGCCTTCTACGATTATCTCAGCGGGCGTCGGAACCTCGAGATTCTAAGCTCTTATACCGCGCCCACCCCTCGGGGCCGGGTCCAGGAGGTGGTAGAATGGGTTGGGTTGCGCGGGCGGGAGAACTCGAAAGTCAAAACCTACTCGCACGGAATGCGCGCCCGGCTGGCCCTGGCTCAGGCCCTGTTGCCCAACCCCGAAATCCTCATTCTGGACGAGCCCGGCAGTGGTCTTGATCCCGAGGGCATTCACGAGATGCGCCAGACGATCCTGCGGCTGCATCGGGAACTGGGCCTGACTATCCTCCTTTCTTCCCATCTCCTTCATGAGGTGGAGCAGGTTTGCAGCCGGATCGCAGTCTTAAACCAGGGCCGCATGGTATTTGAAGGCAAGTTGTCGGCCGCGCGCCAGCGCGTGCAATGGATTCGCCTCAAAGTCAGCGACTTCGCTTCGGCCGTGAAAGCGCTTCGTCAGGCGCAGTTGATTACCGACGAACGCGGCGGGAACCTGGTGGCACTGGCTACAGGGATCGGCACTGACCAGGTCGTGCGCCTTCTCGTTGAGAACGGGATGGCGGTCTACGAAATCGCGCCCGACCGGGAAAGTCTGGAAGCCTTCTACCTGGAGTTGATGAACGGGAAACGGGGGCCCAACTGATGTTCTACCTTCACCTTCGGAATGAGCTCTGGAAGCTGTTCGGCAAAAAGCGAACCTACATCGGATTTGGCGCGTTCATCCTCGCCCAGAATGGGATGCTGTTGATGTTTCGGTTTACCAAATGGCAGAAGAGCTGGGAGCGGCTGCTGGCTGGCAACGGCTATCTCGCCCAGGATTACCTCTCGGCTCTTACCGTTGCCCTGGTAATGCTCATTCCTCAGATCCTCCTGCTAATGCCGCTCTACACCGCGCTGGTCGGCGGAGATTTGGTCGCCAAAGAAGCCGAAGACGGCACCTTGCGAATGATTCTGTCGCGTCCCATTTCCCGATTTCGGCTGCTGCTGGTCAAATGGCTCGCCGGAATCATCTTCTCTGCTGTGCTCGTCCTGGCGCTCGGCGGCACTGCTTTA
Organism: Limisphaerales bacterium; assembly: GCA_025356925.1. Taxonomy (GTDB): domain Bacteria; phylum Verrucomicrobiota; class Verrucomicrobiia; order Limisphaerales; family UBA8199; genus JANXQE01. The sequence goes on from JANXQE010000143.1 coordinate 11,176, forward strand.
GCCTTCGCGCGGATCTGGTTTCCCTGGCGTGGCATGTTCGTCTATTCGCTCTGGCCGGAACATGTCTTTAACCTCTTGA
>JANXQE010000154.1 GCA_025356925.1 Limisphaerales bacterium
GGTGACCGTTTTGGCTATTAAATTGGTTGAAAAGACGTCAACAAAGTTGGTCCTGACCAGTAGAATCCGGTTCGTGTGGTAGCGGGTAATTAAGTTCGTCGAGAAGAGATCGACGAGGTTTGTGCGAGCAAGCGTAATCCAGTTGGTGTGGTATTCGGTGACAAACCGATTGACCTGCAACTGGAGCTCCGCGGTGTTAGTGACCCACCGATCAACGAAATTCGTATGAACGCCGAGCGATTTGAGCTCCAGTTCGCTGGCCCGGGTGCAATCCGGCCGCAACCCGGCAACCAAGCCAGCGGCCGCGAGTAGTGTTAGGACAATGCGTTTCATTCAGGCACCCTCCAGCACCTCGGATGCCAACTCAGGTCGCTTGCACCTATTGTGCCGGCAACGATTAATCGCATAAGTTATTCAGCGTGAATTTGATGCATGATGCAAAACTGGGATCTGGAGGGGCTCATTGATTGGCGCAGCACGATACGAAAGAATTGCTTCTATCGCCGCGGCTTTTAACATGCCGCATCGACATCAAAATACGACAAGCGAATCCTGGGGATGCGCCCATCATCGCGGAATTCAATCTTCTGTTGGCGATGGAGAGCGAGGGCCTGCGACTGGATCCGGCTTGTGTCAGGCCAGGTGTTGCCGCTCTATTGGCTGACACCGGCAAAGGCGTCTATTATGTCGCTGAAGTCAAGGGAACGGTCGCCGGCCAACTGATGATCACCTATGAATGGAGCGATTGGCGTGACGGTAATCTCTGGTGGATTCAAAGCGTTTACGTGGCACTGGAGTTTCGTCGCCAGGGAGTATTTCGAGAACTGTTCAAGCACGTAGAGTCCTTGGCCCGGCGGCACAGAAACGTCCGTTCGCTCAGGCTGTATATGCACGCGGACAACTCAACTGCGAGGCGGTCCTATGAAAACCTGGGTATGCACCGGACCCCGTACGAAATCTTTGAATTAGAATTCGAGCCCTCCACTTCACACGGCGGTTCATGATGATTTTTGCGGCAAGACTATTTTGGATTGTAGTGGCGGGACTCGGTGCGTGGGCGTACGCCACGTTGGCGCTCCAGCGAAGGGAGCCAATCAACTCCGGTTACATCCTGATCGCCGCAGTGTGCAGCTACGCCATCGGCTATCGGTTTTACTCCAGGTGGATCGCCACGCGGATTGTGGTGCTCGACAATCGGCGAGCCACTCCCTGCGAGGCCCACGACGACGGCCGTGATTTCGTCAAGACCAACAAATGGATCGTTTTCGGCCATCACTTCGCCGCGATTTCAGGTCCGGGACCACTCGTCGGCCCCGTGCTGGCCGCGCAGTTCGGGTACTTGCCAGGCACGCTCTGGATCCTGATCGGCGTCACGCTTGGGGGCGCGGTGCAGGATTTCGTCGTTTTGTTCTGCTCGCTGCGACGCGACGGGAAATCGCTCGGGCAAATGGTCAAAGAAGAACTGAGCACGACCGCAGGGATGATCGCGCTGGTGGCGATCCTGGCGATTATGACCATCCTGCTCTCGGTCCTTGCTTTGGTAGTGGTCAAAGCACTAGCGGAGAGTCCGTGGGGAGTTTTCACCGTTGGCGCAACGATTCCCATCGCCGTGTTTATGGGCATTTACCTGCGGTTCTGGCGGGTCGGCAGAGTTCTGGAGGCGTCGGGGATCGGCGTGGCTGGCTTGTTATTGGCGGTCTGGGGCGGAAAATTCGTACACGAACATGCTGCCTGGGCCCAGGCCTTTGGGTTGCATGACCTCACTCTGGCTTGGGGAATTATTGGCTACGGCCTGGCAGCCAGCGTCTTGCCGGTCTGGCTCTTGTTAGCGCCGCGGGATTATCTCAGCACTTTCATGAAGCTGGGCACGATCCTGGCCCTGGCGCTGGGGATCCTCATCGTGCTGCCGAATCTTCAAATGCCGGCGGTCACGCCGTTCGTTAACGGCTCCGGCCTCGTGGTCGCCGGCAAGATCTTTCCTTTCTGTTTTATCACCATTGCGTGCGGGGCAATCTCTGGATTTCACACGCTCATTGCCAGCGGCACCACTCCCAAGCTCCTCACGCGCGAATCTTACGCGCGACCCATCGGCTACGGTGCCATGTGCCTGGAATCGTTGGTGGCGATCATGGCCTTGATCGCCGCCTGCACCCTCCAACCGGGCGTTTACCTGAGCATGAACGTTCAAGGTGAGCCGGGCACGACCGTCGCCAAAGTTACCTCGTTGGGCTTTCCCGTGACCGAGGAGCACATGGCACAACTCGCCCACCAGCTCGGAGAAAAAACTCTCTTTGCGCGAACCGGCGGAGCAGCGACCTTGGCCGTGGGCATGGCTCAGATTTTTTCCAAGGCGGTCAGCGGCCGCGGGCTGGACCTCTGGTACCACTTCGCCATCATGTTCGAGGCTCTCTTCATTCTGACGACCATCGATGCCGGGACACGCGTGGGACGTTACCTGCTGCAGGATGCGTTAGGCCAAGTATGGAAACCACTCGGCGAGACTCGCAGCGTTGGCGCCAATCTTTTTGCCAGCGCTTTGACGGTAGCGGCCTGGGGCTACCTTCTGATCCAGGGAGTTCGCGACCCGCTCGGCGGCATCAACTCACTGTGGCCGCTGTTCGGCATTGCCAACCAGATGCTGGCCGCGATTGCTCTCTGCCTGGCCACCACGGTCATCCTCAAAATGCAGCTCACACCTGCCGAGCCCAACACCTCACACCCTGATGCTGTCAAGGCGAGCGAAGGAGCAGTTCAGACTCGGAAAAGCCTCCCACCGGTGGTTGGCCGCCCGGCTCTGGCCCTGATTACTTTGATCCCGTTGGTCTGGTTGTTGGCCGCGACGACGACCGCCGGAATCGAAAAGATTGCCCATCCTGATCCGCGGATCGGGTTTCTGGCCCAGGCCCGGCGACTGGGTGGCGCCCAGGCGGCGCTGGAGCGTGGCTTGACCTCCGCTCAGGCCACCGGGGCGGCCGAGGCGATTGTGTCAGCAGAAAAAGCTCTGCGCACGAATCGTATTTTACATTTTAACAACCTGCTGGACACAGCGATCGCACTGGGGCTGCTTCTGCTCACGGCCACTATCGTCCTGATCAGTGCCCACCAGTGGTGGCTGCTTTTGCGCCGGCGTAAAGCCCCTGCCCTTTGCGAGACTAAACCGGTTTGGCTTCCAACGCCTCAGGTAGCCGAAGCAGGCGGGATGTGTTGGGCGGGTGTGGTGCCCGTTGCCTTCGCGCTCTTGAAAGAATTATCGGTGGAAGCGTCGGTCGAGAGGGCGGACCAGGCGACGGCTGTCTGTCAATGCGGCCCGATTCCGCTCGGCGCTTCAGAGGTGTCCCGCGGGAGCCAACCCGCCAAAAGCAAAACCCAGGTTTATCTCGAGGCAACCGAACACCGATTCACGGGTGTGACTCGGTGTTGTTAAGATGATCCCCAAACGCTCCTCAAATTTGATGCAACGCATAGGCTTATTTGGCGGGTCGTTCGATCCGGTGCACCTGGGCCACCTGCTCGTCGCCCAAGCCGCGCGTGAGGAGTTGAAACTGGACCGGCTTTATTTTGTGCTGGCAGCTCAGTCGCCTTTCAAGCCCGAGAGCCAGCCGACTCCAGCCCATGAACGGCTGCGGCTGATGCGGCTGGCGCTGGCCGGGTGGGATTGGTGCGAAATCGATGAGCGGGAAATCAAGCGCGGCGGCGTGTCTTATACGATCGACACCGTCCGCGAATATGTGGCCCGGTTCCCGGGCGTTAAGATTGATTATCTAATCGGGGCGGATCATGCCACCCAACTCCACAAGTGGCGGGCCGCTGAGGACCTCGCCCGATTGGTTGAGTTCGTGGTGATTGCTCGCCCGGGTCAGCCGGCGACCGCCTTGCCGGCGCCCTTCCGGGGACAGCAGCTCGTTGGATTTCCCATCGCCATCTCGTCGTCCCAGGTTCGGGCCCGGGTCAAAGCACAGTTACCGCTCGAGCCGCTGGTTCCGGCCGCGGTCGCCGAAGCCATTCGCAACAATGGGCTTTATCTTTAAGGTGAATTAAGCCACTTTTGCCTCAGATGGATTCAAGAAAACTGGCGTTGCTCTGCCGCGCATTGGCGGAGAACAGGAAAGCGGAGGACGTCGTCATTTTAGATGTGCGAGAGCTGTCGTCAGTCACCGATTACTTCGTGCTGGCCTCAGGCACCAGCGAGCCGCACCTCCGCGCCATCGTCGATGAGATCACTGAGAAGCTGCACGACGAGCACGGACTGCGCGCCCGCGCGGTCGATGGAACGTTTCAGACCGCCTGGATCGTGCTGGATTATTTCGATGTCATTGTGCACGTCATGCGCCAGGACATCCGCACACGGTATGACTTGGAAACCCTCTGGGGCGACGCGCCGCGCGTGCGGGTGAGGAAAAAAGCCCCGACCTTGCGCCGATCCCGGCCGGGTTGAGAATTCCGCCGCTTACTCTGCTTTGGGCGGTGTCTCGCTCGCTGCCTTCACCATCTCGTCCAGGAGTTTTTTGAACTCGTCCAAGCCCGGGGCGGGGATGATGATCGTATCGTGGCGGCCTCCGACATCCTCGGTGATTCGCAAGAATCGACCGCGGGGGTTCTCCTTCAAAGCGAACAAAAACGTCTTGCGTTCGATCTGGATCTTGTCCGAACGGAGGGTTGTTTCATTGAGCGCGGGCTTTGGAGAACCGTATGGACGGTTGCCGAGAGGCGACGGACGGTCGTTCGAAATCATACCACTTTCCTGAAGCGGTCACCTCGAAGGCAACCCGACTTCTACCATAAAAGGTTAACGACAATCGCGCTTTGTCAACTGCGGAATTTTCCCTGCAAGTTGCTAGCCCCCACAAAACGCATCTCATCGGGCGGGTTTGCCACCCGCCACAGGTAGATCCCAAGACCTCCGAGCAAAAGCACGTTCAGCCCGGTGGACAAAGTCCGCCAGACTCGAAAAGAGCGGAGGGCAAGTTCGCGTTGTTCCGGGCGGGTGTTCGGGCCGTGCTGGCTCAGGAGCAGAGCCTTCAACCTGGGCTGCAAACCGTACGTCTGCCCGAGTCCTCCGAGAAATAATCCAAAGATTAACAGCAGCCAAAATCGTCGTGGATATTTCCCGAAGTAAAGCCACTCGCCGCCCATGTGCAACATCGCGAGCAGGGCGCACACCAGGAACAGCCCAAAGAAACGAGCACCAACGATCTGGCCGACAGCCATCGAAAAATACGGGAAATTTTTTACGCCCAGCAACTCTCTCATCGCGTCCGAACCGGTGACAGCAGGGTCGGCGATGAAAATGAAAAAAAACGATGCCCCGAACCATACCGCCGCGTTCAGCAGACCGAGGAATCGCAGAAGCCCAATCACAATCACCCCGGCACCGTAGGAGAAACCAACGTCAGTGCCAAGCCGATTTGAGCTTAGAGGATGTTCGCCGCCAACTCGGCGAGTTCGGAACGCTCGCCCTTCTGCAATTCAATGTGGGCCGCGATGGGTTCCGAGCGAAAGCGGCTTACCAGGTAGTTGAACCCGTTGGACGCTGAGTCCACGTAGGGATTATCGATCTGATAAGGATCGCCGGTGAACACGATTTTGGTCCCGTGACCGACCCGGGTGATGATGGTCTTGGCCTCCAGCGGGGTGAGGTTTTGCGCCTCATCAATGACCATGAACTGATTGGCAATGCTCCGGCCCCGAATGTAGCTCAGCGCCTCCACCACAATGCTGCCCGAGCGCATCAGATCGCCGCTACGACGGTGCTCGTGGCCCATGTTCAGATCGCTCAGCATCTCCAACGCGTCGTGGATCGGTTGCATCCACGGCGCCAGCTTCTCCTCGAGTGAGCCCGGCAGAAAGCCCAGCTCTTTGCCCATCGAAATCGTCGGCCGCGCCACCACCAGCCTCCGAAACTCCCGGTCCATCACCGTCCGCTTCAGGCCCGCGGCCATGGCGAGCAAGGTTTTTCCAGTGCCCGCTTTGCCCATCAACGTCACGAGTTTGACCCGGTCGTCCAGGAGGGCGTCGAAGGCAAAATGTTGCTCCCGGTTGCGCGGTTTTATTCCCCAGATTCCTTCGCGGCAGTCGATGATTGGGACCAGCTTCTTGCCGGTAACATCCACCTTGGTCAAGGCCGTTCGTTTGGGATTGGACTCGTCGATCAGCGTGCAGTATTCATTCGGGAAATACTGGCTCCCGCCGTTCAATTCCAGTTCCCCCTGGGCGCGAAATGAAACCATCTTGTCTCCGCTGACGGTGATTTCGATCATGCCGGTGTAAAGATCCTTGATCAAAATCCGGTCGTTCTCGTAGTCCTCGGCCAGCAACCCCAGGGCGTCGGCCTTGATGCGCAAATTGATGTCCTTGCTCACCAGCACCGCTTGGTTCTTGGGCTGGGCCTTCTTGATGTGGAAGGCGAGCATCAGGATCCGGTTATCGACTGAGCCGTTGCCGAACAAAGCATGGCCGTTGACGGTCGTCTTCTCCTTTTCGAAAATGATGCGGAGCTGGCCGCCATTGGGCAGCGGCACTCCTTCGCTCAACCTGCCCGCGCCGCGAAAACCATCAAGCATCCGCGAGACCGCCCGCGCATTCTGGCCCAGTTCGGTGGATTCGCGCTTGAACCGATCGATCTCCTCAATGACCTCGATGGGCAGCAAGACGTTGTTATCGTCGAACTTGAGCAGGGAGTTGGGATCGTGCAGCAAAACATTAGTGTCGAGGATGTAATTCTTTTTCACGAGCAAACGACTTGAATTGAACCTGGGTCATGCGGCGATGCCATTGGTTGAGCCGCGTGTGTTTGGTGGGCAGCCGGTAGTGGCCCGAATATAAAAAATTTCCTAACATGCCGAAGAGATCAAAATCGACGAAGCGAGGTTGTTCGGCCAGAAGAAACGGACGGAACATGAGCATTTCTTCGAAGGGCAGCAAGCGCTCGGCCAGGGACGCCAGCAATCCCTTCTGCTGGGCCTTCCATTGATTGATGCAACCTGGCCCGAATTTTCGTTCTTTGTGGCGCAAAAAGCGGAGGCGGTCGCCGCTGGGAACCAATTCCCTCCAATAAATGTCATTCAGCCTGAAGCAGAACCCCTCCACCTCGTTTTCAATATAGCGCCAAAGGATCGACTGGACCCCCTCAGACTCCCAAGGAAACAAGCCCAGCTTGAATTTGCCATCGATGTATTTCGCGATGACTTGGGAATCCTCACTCACCTCGAACACGGCAGATTTTCCGTCTTGAATGATCGGCACGCCGTAATAGCGCTCGCGGGTCAGCCGCCAAACCAGGGATCGATCGCCGTTCGGGATGTTGATGATCTTGAATTTGGCCCCGGAAAACTCGAGGATGCGGCGCTGGACGATGCAGAAAGGGCTCCAGGGAAACTGAATGAGTTCGATCATGTCGTTCGGTTCAAAGCGCCGCGGATAACTCTAGAATCAGGGGCGATGGCTGACAAGAATTAAAGTCCGCGCGATCCGTACGGCGGCTAACACACCGCTTTACACCCCTGAAAACGGCGACTAAACTGGGCCCATGTCATCGGATTACGACCCTACGGAGTTCATCGATGGCGATTTTG
>JANXQE010000173.1 GCA_025356925.1 Limisphaerales bacterium
GTTGCTGGCCTTGCCCGCCGAAGAGTACGACTGGTTTGACCTGCATGAGCCTGGATCCAGGCGGCCCAGGAATACGCCGAACGACAAAGCGGATGCGGGCAACCCGCTGGGGCAGACAGAGGAGGAGCCAGCCCAGCTCAATGAGGAACCACCAGCGCCGCAGAAGGATTTTTTTGAATTTGCCGGGCCGCTCTTTAGTGTGCGCGTTTCACCGAGGTCGAGTGTCATGCGGGTAGGCACGACGAAGAACCTCCGCGCAGTAGCCCGTGATCGCTCCAATCGGCTGGTGGAAAAGGACCTGGTCTTCCGCTGGGAAATCACCCAAGGCGAAGGCGCTCTCCAGACGAGTGAGGGGGAGATGACGGCGTTCCAGGCAAATGCGGAGCCCGGGCTGGCCACGATTCGGGTTACGGTGAAGCAATCAGAGATCGAGTGCTCAGCGGAAGCCTTAATCACTATCACCGACTCCCTGCTTCCAGAGAGTCAGCTCAAGGAAGGAACCAAACAAGGCATCCCGAGTTACACTTTCCAAAAGGCGCCAGGGGAACTTTGGCGCTCGCGCTACGACGCGGAACAAAATGTGGTCGTGGTCAACAACGGACACCGGGATTTCGTGTTTGCTTCGCGCAACAAGGTCTTGAAAGTGCGTTACATCTGCCGGCTGTTCGCCAAAGAACTGGTTGCCAAGAACTTTGCCGGCCTGCCTCCCGGGGAACTCCTGGAGCGGTTGATCGAGCTGTCGCTCTACAGCGAAGAAAACCTTAAGTAGCCGTTTGCTCGATTGAAAGGCCTGGTTGTAACGCTGTTAGTTTCAGCCGCCTGGCTGTTCCGCTCAGCCGCCGAGGGCGCCTCGGAGACCAACGCAAACCAAGCCGCGGTGAGAGACCTGGACGACGTGGACCACGCGGGCCTGATCTCGGCCTGGGATGCACAGACGCTGCAGCGGGGCGAAAAACTTTATCACACGCTTTGTCTCCCCTGCCACGGTACCCCGCAGCGGCCGGGGAGCCTTCCGGCATCGCGTGCCTTTTGGCGGGAACCGTTTAAGAACGGAAACGACCCGTTCAGCATTTATAAGACGATTGGCTCTGGGCTGGGACAAATGCCCGCGTGGCCCTGGCTGAGCGGAGAGTTGCGTTACGATGTAATTGATTATATCCAGGAAGAATTTGTTCGGCCAAACAACCCGACGAATTATTTTGAGACCACCCCGGCGTACCTGGCCTCACTGCCCAAGGGCTCGGGTAAGGCTATCGAAAAGAGCCCTCGGCTGGTCGAGTTTGAGAAGGGGCCAAAATATCTGCGGATGGACTTTGGGCCGGTGCTGAACTGGACGTATGAAGTGGACTCGAACAACATCGCATATAAGGGAATCGCGGTGCGGTTGGACGAGGGCGAGGGCGGCATTTCCCAGGGCAGGGCGTGGATGCTTTACGACCATGACACGATGCGGGTTGCCGCGGCCTGGACAGGCGATCAGTTTGTTGACTGGAAAGGAATCGCTTTTGACGGCTCGCACCAGACGCATACCAGCATCGTCGGCGACATAGCGTTTGCAAATCCAGTGGGGCCGGGTTGGGCCGACCCGTTGACAGGCAGCTTTTCCGACACGCGGTTGCGTGGGCGCGATGACAAGCCGTATGGGCCGCTGCCGAGGGGCTGGGTCCATCTTCGAGGCACGTACCGCAACGGGGATCAAGTGGTGATCTCCTACACGGTGGGGGATGCGGAAGTGCTCGAACGCCCGGGGTTCGAAGGTCTGGGACGCAACCTGGCGTTTTCACGTACCTTGAACGTCGGAAAATCCTCCCATGGTCTTGTCCTCCGGATCTGCCCGACCAACTCGGCGACCGTGCTCACCTTCCCGATCGCAGGGAAGATCGCGCCGGAAGCTGGCTTTAACGTCTTGCACATTGCAGCTTCTGCGACCCCTTTGAGACTCAAGTTCTTGATCGGACATCAAGCGGCCCATCCCGAGGCTTCAGGGCTGGCTGCCTTGGCGGTGGTCTCGGCCG
>JANXQE010000190.1 GCA_025356925.1 Limisphaerales bacterium
CTGCCCGCAACGCCGTCATTCGGGTTTGGCCCAATGCCGTCAACGACGCCGTCAACGAGGTGAGCCGCGCAGCAACCCGCGCAATGGTGAGATGTCCGTTGCCGCGCAACCAAGCGTCGACGGCGGCCGCTCTCGTGGCAGCCGCGGATTGATGGTCCGCTTAAACAAGAGGCCGCAGCCTGTTCTAAGCAAGCTGTGGCGCGACTATGAGCCGATCGCGGGGAAGGTCAATAGGAAAAGTCTTTGCCTTTAACTTTGCCTTTAAGGTGTGTTTTAAGTCAAATCCTTGCCGCTCACTTCATCTAGTTTCAATTTGATGAAATCCTTGAAAAGTGAAATAACACTCGTGTTTACCAAGTTATTCCGTGTTTATCGAATGGTGCCAGAGGAGGGATTTGAACCCCCGACCAAAGGCTTATGAGTCCTCTGCTCTACCCCTGAGCTACTCTGGCACAAACTACGGGTTTTAAGCTACTTTTACACCCCGGCCCCACCCTGATACTCTAGACTTGTAACCACGTTTGTCACCCTGGGTGGATTAGGCGAATTCCAGACTTAATCTGCCCGCCTCGAAGCCGGTCACCCGGGCCCTGCTCGTTAACGCCGGTCAAAGCCTTTTCCGCGTCCAGCTCCTGGGACTGGCCGGAAAAACCAACGGGGGCGTATTATGCCCTCGTCAAAGGTGCTGGCAAGCAGTTTCGCCAATCGCAACGGGGGACCGAGCGGACCTCGACACTGCCCCGTCGCGTAGCGCAGGCTGCCCAGCCTGCTGTATCGCAGGTCTGTGACCTGCTCGGGCTCGATATTGCGAGGCGCGCGGAATTTCGATGCTATTTCGGCCAGGGAGCCCGGACGGCAGGAATGCCGACGATGCAGCAGGCTGGGAAAGCCTGCGCTACTTTTGGGGGCAGTGTCGAGGTGCGCCCCGGGCGACCCAGCGCCCCGCATTGAAATGCCCGAAGCAAAGCCAGCCTGAGTCCCGGCCGGCGACGCGGAGGAGTAATCTTTCGCGCTCCGGTTGTCACGCGGTCCAGGACGCGGGCCGCGGAGCCGGCCCTTGCGCTCCCCATAGTTTTGGGCATTTTCTTAGGATGAACTGGTTTACCTGGTCCTTACTCTCGGCGTTTTTTGCGGGAATCACTGCGATCCTCGCCAAAGTCGGCGTCGAAGGCGTGAACTCGAATCTGGCGACCGCGATTCGCACGAGCGTGGTCCTGGTGTTTGCGTGGTGCATGGCGATCCCGGCCTTCCGGGGCGCGGGGTTGGCCCCGCTTGGCCGGCGCACCTGGGTGTTTCTTGTGCTGTCGGGCCTGGCGACCGGGCTTTCCTGGATCTGTTACTTCCGCGCACTGCAGATTGGAAAAGTGTCGCAGGTCGCGCCCGTGGATAAGCTAAGCGTCGCGATTGCGATTGTGCTGGCGGTGGTATTTCTGGGCGAACGCCTCAGCGTCCGTGAGGGCATCGGCGCTGGCCTGATCGTGACCGGGGCGCTCGTGCTGGCTCTGAGATAACCATGCTGGCGCCGGCGCAACGGAATCGGGTCGTGACCCTGCGCGGAGCGGCTTTTCGTCAGCCGATCTTCTTCCAAAGCGTGATCTGCGGCGGCTCGGCTACCAACTGCCCGAGCCTTGTCAGCACCGCCTGCAAGTCCGGCTTTTGAAGATGCCGCTCCAAGTGCGCTTCGCTGGTCCAGTTTTCATGAAACAGAAACAGCGCGGGGTTATCCAGGGCCTGGTGCAGGTCATAATTCAGGCACCCGCTGTCCTTGCGGCTCGGGGCCACCAACGACAGCAGTTCCTGCCGGACCTGGGTTTCGTTGCCTGGCTTGGCTTTGACGTGCGCCACGACAGTGAGAGATTCCGCATACATTGGAGAGCATCATCGGACCATCGGACGCCGACTGGCAAGGAGGTTTTCTGAGCCCGGCAAACCGCCATTGACTGTGGGTCTCTCACGCGAACCAAGCGTTCGTCCCCGGGGGCCAAAGTATCACCAGCTCTCGCTATGCACGCAGTTTGGGTTGTAGACGGCGTGCGGCTCCTTCGACTCGCCAGGGTAACCTAGGGAAATACAAGCGACCGGGATGACGGCGGGCGGCAGGAAGAAAACCTCTTTGATCTTCTTGATTCGTTCAACCCGGGGATGAACACCCAACCAACAGGCCCCCAGCCCAAGGATGTGAGCGCACAAAAGCAGGTTTTCAATTGCCGCTGAGCAGTCCTGGAGCAGATAGCTCAACTGATTGTCATGCGCTACCTCCAGGTCGCCACAGACCACGATCGCGAGTGCAGCCGTACCGAGAATTTCCCCGTACGCCAACGTTCCTGACATGCGCGAAAGCGTTTCCCGATTGCGAACCACGACAAAGTGCCACGGGTTTTTGCCGGAGGCGGAAGGAGCGGCCATGGCCGCAGCGAGCAATTTCTGCACGACACCCTCGTCCACCTCTCCAGGGGAATAGACCCGAACACTCCGCCGCCCGAAGATTACCATGAGCTTTTCGTCCAGTTGGCTACTCATAAAACGACTATCCACCGCATCCGGTCTCCGATGGACACAAGAGTTGTGTGCTTGCGTCCCTGTGCTTCGCCGGTCAGCCCGGCGCCCGCAACGCTAACGGAGCTAGCCTAAAATGGCCTGTAAAAAACCCCCGGGCCGCGGGCCGGGCTAACCTGGCCTGCGGTCTGGTTTAGGGCCCATCGTTCTGGAAGCGGGGGTACAAAGCAGGCGCGGTCGCCTCAGGTTGACGCAGAGCCGGTTCCCTGACCGGCCGAGCATCCAGTGGCGACGGGCCGCATGCCTCGTGTTTGCCGGCGGACGAACTCTTAGTCGCGTCTGCTCCACATTACCAAAACGCCGACGAGCACACCCATGCCGAACGCGACGCCCATGGCCTGATAGGGATTCTCGCGGATGGTCTTGTCGGTAGCCTTTGCGGCGGCAGTGGTCTGCTCCTGGAGCCGTTCGCAAGCCTCCTTGGCTTTCTCGATTACACTTTCGAGTTTCGCCCTCGCTTCATTTTTCTCTGTTTCCACACGATTAGTTTGTTCCATAAGTTTTACCCTTACTCATGTACGTTCGCTCAGCAATGGCGCCAGCGCAATACCTGGTTGACACTTGGGCTGGCATAGCAAAACGGACCGAACTATGATGAGCGGCGCGTAGTTACTAACACTTCACATTATGACTGCAAAAACGATCTTGGTCCTCACCGCCGCTTTGGCGTTCATCCTCGTTCCCGGTCCCGCCGGGGCCGAAGGCACGAAACCACTTAAGGTACTGCTGATTGCCGGCGGGTGCTGCCACGATTACCCGCAGCAGAAAGACATCTTAAAGAGGGGGATCGAGGCGCGAGCCAACGTAGAAGTGGACACCGTCTTCAGCGCGGACGGCAGCACGCAGCCCAAGCTGCCGATTTACGGCAAACCTGACTACGCCAAGGGCTACGACGTCATCATTCATGACGAATGCGCTTCCGACGTGAATGATCTCGCCGTCGTCGAGGGCGTCCTCCAGCCCCATCGCGAGGGCATCCCCGGGGTGAACCTTCATTGCGCCATGCACTGTTACCGCATCGGTAATCCGAACGACCCGGTGACCGAGGGCACGCCGCACGGGTTTTGGTTTGAGTATCTCGGTCTGCAGTCCAGCGGTCACGGCGCGCAGCTCCCGATCGCCGTAAGCTTCAGCGACCCGGCAAGCCCCATCACTCGTGGGTTGACGGATTGGACGACGATGAACGAGGAGCTCTACAACAACATCAAGGTGTTCGGGGGCGCCCACTCGCTGGCTCGAGGCCGCCAGGGAAAGAGCGATTTCGTCGTCGTTTGGACTAACCTCTATCAGGGTAAAACACGCGTGTTCAGCACCACCCTCGGCCATAACAACCAGACCGTGGAAGACCCGCGCTATCTCGATCTCGTGACGCGTGGTGTGCTCTGGGCCTGCGGCAAGCTCGGCGAGGATGGAAAACCGCTGCCTGGATATGGAAAGTAGTTCTGACTTCCACACTCGCGGACTGAACAAAGCACCCAGCGATCCCGCGCAAGGACCGGCCTCAAGGGGGGATGGCCGTGCCGCACTACGAGGCGCCCATAAAACCCGAGCCTGTTCGACGTGGTTGACACCGATCCAGGCGCAAGCTTAGCTGATGAAAATGCGAACCAGGAAACAGCCAGCGCGGCCAGGTGGAATCATTATTCTCCGACAGATGGAGAAGCATGAGTGGATTTTTAAACTGCCGCGAATCACCGAAGAAGTTGAGGACCGGCTGGACGAGGGGATCGATTGGATCGAAGGGAATCGAGAGCGTGCCGAATCGATCTTCCGCAAATTGATCATCGAGTACCCGGAGCACATCGATGCGTATCATCACCTCGGCTTGACGCTGGAGCTGATGGGCAGAACTCAGGAAGCATTTCACACTCGGGAACGAGCCGTGGCGACCGCCTTGAACTTCTTCCCCGCTCATTTCTCAATGGATCGAGATCGACTGGACTGGGGCTTCATCGAGAACCGACCCTTCCTTCGCCTGTATCATTCCTTCGGATTGCAGCTTATGAAGCGGGGTGGGAGGGAAGAAGCCCTGGCGGTTTTCGAAAACCTGCTCACCCTCGACCCCAACGACAATCAGGGCGCCCGCGCGTCGGCGGTGGAATGCCTTTTCGTCTTGAAGAGACCGGATGAGATTCTCTCGTTGTGCCGGCAATACCCTGGGGAAATGATGGAGCAGTTGCTCTACGGCCGGGCGCTGGCGTTGTTTCAGTTGGACAAGCTCCGGGAGGCTCGCAAGGCGTTGGATGTGGCCATAAAGTGTTATCCTTTGATTGCCAAGGAACTTCTAAAAACCAAGCACAGAAAACCCCGAGGCGCCGACGAGCGCTACGTCACCCTGGGCAGTCTGGCACAGGCTTACCTATACTGGAAGCAACACGGGGAATACTGGGTTGAGAGCGATGGAGCGCTGCACTTCGTGCGCAACCGATTACTTGGTATCAGCGCGAAGAGGAGGTAGTCCGCCAGGCTTCACCTTCGTGGTTTCCTACGGTGATCGACCCGGTTGAGTCTGGTCAATAGTCCAGGACCTTGAACGGGATGGCCGGCAGGGTGGCCTCAATCCCGCGGCGGGGCGCGCTGCCGGGTTTCTTCGGGTTTGCACCTGCTATCGGAATTTTAGGAATGACATCGCAGATCAGGTTTCCGCTGGTACCGGCCGCGACCTTGGATGCGTCACAAGCGAACACCATTTCCACGCCGCCCGGAACCGGCGAGACACTTTCCAGCGAAATACCCTCGGGCGCGTTATTCAACTCCAGCCTGAACCGCTCCGAGAAGTTTCCCGGTGTGCTGACCCGCACGTGTGCGCTGCTGCCGGGCGAGATTTTCACCGGGGTTGCACCGAGGACTTTAAACGCGTTGAGCAAAAACGGCCGATCCTGGCCGGTCACCATGACCGCGAATTGGACGGACGGCACGAGGTGGCGGTAAAAAAACGCCTGCATCATGTCCTCGGCCGGCACCGCCTGGTGACTGACCAGGCGCCCGGCGATCAAGGCATGCCCTTCGATCGTGACCGTTATTGCCGTGCGTCATGCTGCGGATAATCGAATACTTGTCCGCCTGTTTGGCCAGCATCGGCAGCAGTTCGCCGATCCGGATCCCGGACACATTGGTCTCGATCGGAGCCTTCATCGGGCCGCAATAATCGTAGCCCGCGTCCGGCTTGGGATCGAAAATGTCCGTGTGGGACGGCCCGCCCCACATCCAGATTTGAATGACCGCTTTGGCAGGGGCGTTGCGTGCCGCGCCAAACGCCTTGAACGATAGATGATCCGACAGCACCAGGCCGCTCGCGGCAAACAGCGCGCGGCGGATGGCCTCGCGCCGCGCGATGCGGGGCCGTTGCTTTTCAAAATCAAAATATTTTGGATTCATAATCGACTGGGCTCTTGTCAGTGCCGGTAAAGAAATTCGGCGCTGTTCATCAACGCCCAGGCCAGGTCCACCGCCGCCTGGCGTTTGCCGATGCCCGAGTCAAAATAATCCCGCGCCGTTTTGACTTCCGCAGCCGTCGGAAACCGCGAGAGAATTCCCAAATACATCCCCGTGGCGACTTCCGCCGGGGCGCGATTTGACGAAGTCTGGAATTGGATCATCCGGCTCTGCTCAATCTTGCGCTGCATCAGACTGGAATTCAGCAGCCACAGCTTTTGCGCGGCCGTAATGTGATTGTTGCGCTCCGATTCCATTCCGGTGTCGCGCGGCGGTCGTCCAAACATTTCGAGAAAAGAGCTGGTGATGCTGCCGTCGGGCAGGGCGATGGAACGCAGGTTATCCGGGATAAACGTGTAGGGCTCGGGAATGGCACTTGAATATTTTTCGGTCGCACCGGTAATCTGGTCGATCGCGTCAATCAAGACCTCGGCATCGAGCCGCCGCAGCGGGTAAAAGGCAAAATTCCTCGCCGCCTCCGAGCTGTTGGTCTGCGCCCGCGAAGCGCATTGATAGGTCCTGGAATTTAGAATTAGCCGGTAAAGCCGCTTGAAATCGTGGCCCGACGCCACAAACTCCGTTTGCAGACAGGCGAGCAGTTGCGGGTTGCTGGGAGGATTGTCCGCGCGAAAGTCGTCCGGCTCGTGGACAATCCCGTGGCCCAGCAGCCACGACCACGCTCGGTTAACGATGTTGCGCGCGAACTGGGGGTCCTTGACTATCCAGTCGGCAAACACGACCCGCGGATCCGTGTCTGGCGAAAGGCTCGTCGTCGAGCCATCTGGCAAGGTGGCAAAGCGGGGCGAGCTATTGAGCGCGTCGGCGTTCGTTGAGGAGGGATTGAAAAAGACAATCTCCTCCTTCCACTCAGCGGTGGGTTTATAACCGACATTGGCAAAAAAGACTGCGAGGTTTGCGAGTTGATTGGAGGGCCAGTGCTCGGCTCGTTGACCGAGAAAAGTCAGCGCAACGGTCTGCGCGATGGCCGATGGCGTGCGGTTCTGCATGGCCCGGTAGAAGTTCACCGGCGGGACTGCAAAATTGCTGCCACTGGCAGTTAGCAGATCGCGCGCGAATTGGTCACAGGGCTGGTTTTTGCGGAGCGCTTCGTACACCCAGTGATGGTAAGCCTGGGCGGCGTTGGGCCAAAGGTTGATGGGAAACTCAGCCTTGATGCGCAAGAGGTCTCCCCACTTCAACGCGAGGTAATCAGCGAACTCGTCGCGCGCCAGCAACCGGTCGATCAACTGGCGCCGTTTTTCAGGGTTGCGATCCAGAAGAAACCGTTGTGCCTCGGCGGCCGTGGGCAGCGTGCCAATCACATCCAGGTAAACGCGCCGCACGAAGACCGCGTCCGAACACGGGCTGGCCGGGGTGAGGTTCAGTGCCTGCAGCCTCGCGAAGACCAGCCCGTCAATCTGGCATGGCGGGACCTGAGCAGCCGGCGCCTCATAGGGCGCGGCGCCAAATGCTTTGGCGAACACTCCAATCAGCAGCGTCATCCAGCACAGGCGCTCAACGGCGGGTCTTCTGAGGTGCGGCCTCAACAGCGACATCACTATTACAGACGTGGCCGGGCAGGGAGTAGTTACAAGCCACCTGTCCGGAAATCGCTTTTCGGCGCTGCCTCTGGTGTGAGCGTTGTCTAGTGTTTGTTGATTTCCGCCTTTGTGACAGCAGTGCTGCTAATCTGGCCGCCCATGTGCCTGGCTCCGGCCACCACTACGTTCCAAGCTCGAGAGGTCCGGTGGTGCGCTCGAACGGATTCGGCCAAAACCGCGATTGGAAGCCAACGGTTCCCATCGGTCTCAAACCGAAAGCACACACTCGCAGGCAGGCAAAGGCTTCGCGTCCTCCCAAAGCTCGCCACTCCGGCGATCGAGACGGCTGCGGACGACATGTGTTAGAGCCAGGAGCATGATTTCGCTGGGCCGCACCGGTTTGGGAATGAACCCGCAACCGCCGGAAGCCGCCGCCTCGGCGCGCGAATCCGGGTCGTCCTGACTGGTAACGAAAACCACTGGGGTCCGTCGATTTAGAGCCGTCTCATGGAGTTTGGCACAGACCAGGAATCCGTTCATTCCGGGCATGACGACATCAAGGAAGATTAGGTCGTAACGTTTGTCCTGGGCCAGGACGAGCGCAGCTTCGCCGCAATCGGCGCTGTCTGGCCGGGCGATCGCCAACTGCAGAGTTCCGCCGATGGCGCGTCGAGCGATGGGATCGTCATCGACAACCAGCAGCCGCGCCGGGGCCTGGCTCAGGTCCAGATCTTCACCAGCCTGGCAGAGTTGGTCGATGGTATCGAGGGCCGCCGCCGCAGTATCTAGCATGGAGGCGGTGCAATAGTTTGGTCGCTCCATGAGCTTTTTCAGCATGGCCTCGAGTGCGGAACCGACTTTCAATGTCGCTCCGAGTTGAGCGCGGCCGGCTTCGGAGCAGATCATGTGGACGCCGACGAAGAGCTCACCGAGCAGTTCTTGGCGCTCGGCGGCCTGGGTCGCGGCTTGAGCCGATGCCAGCGTTTGGCGAAGCAATTGGAGGTGCGCCGGTGCATTTTTCATAAAAGCCTTCTCCAATTCAACGCTCGAATGGGGTGGCTGGTCCGCGAGATCGGCGTCGTTGAGTTTGGGAGAGGTGCCGGGCCATTGGCCCACCGCAGGGCCAGAAATCAAAGGCGCTTCTCCGGCGTTCGATCGGCTTTTTGCCGTCGTGTTGACTTGGCCCGCGTCCCGGTTCGGCGGTTCGGAGGGAGTGGGTGTTTGGCAACCAGACGGGGCCGGGCGCACGAGGGCACTCGCCGTTGGCACTTCGGCGGTGTTCTGGGCCGGCGTCGTGACGGCGGGTTTTTCTCCTTCGATGAAGGTTGGCTTTGAAGCGTCACTCTCAACACGAGCGACCAGCACCAGCGTGAGCGCTTTGACCGTAATGTCGAACGCGAGAAACGGTTTGGAGATCAGGTCATGGACTCCGAGCAAGGCGCCTTTGGTGCGGGAATCGAAGTCGCTGTGGCTTGTCACGAATACGACCGGGGTCGTGCGGTTTGGCACGGTTTCGTGGATCTTTGAGCAGAGCTCAAACCCGTCCATGCCGGGCATCTCCACGTCGAGGAAAATCGCGTCGTAGCGTCGTTGGGTGGCAAAGGCAAGCGCGCTGGGACCGTCGGCCGCAAGTTGAGGCTCGGGGAATGATTTCCTGATGGCGATGGCTAATGCCCAGCGGCTGACCGGGTCGTCATCGACGGCCAACAGACGAATGGGTGGTTCGGTGGCCAGGTCCGGTCGATAGCTGCGAGCGCAAAGGAGCTCCAGCAAATCCAGGGCGGCGGCGGTCGTGCGCAGCGCCGAGGGAGTAATGTGGGCAGCATTGCTGGAGAGCTGAGTGATGAATCCCCGAACCGCGCAAGCCAATAGCCACAACGGCCGCAGTTCGGGTGCGAGTGAGCTTTCCTTGACCAAATCCACCTGCTCCAGGAGTTGACGCAGTATCCTCAGGCGTTCGGCATTATCGAGGGTCTGGCTGAGTTTTGGGAACGCTGTGCGCAAAACCGCAAGGTGTTCGCGCACCGAGGCACGGCCCCGGTCGGGGTGGACGTGATCGGCAGGAACCTG
>JANXQE010000191.1 GCA_025356925.1 Limisphaerales bacterium
CGCCGTTGGTATCCGTGATCACCGCCGCCACGAATGAGTAGGTCCCATCCTGGTTATTCTTTACACCAAGGTAAAAACCTGTTGAGTCGGCTCCTGAAGCAAAGATTTGGGCCGTGTAGTTGTGCGCCGATTCACAGCAAAAGATGTTATACCCATTCCCAAACGGGAGCACCCACGCTTCGATACCGAAGTTATTGCCACTGAGCGAGTAGGCATCGCGGGCGGCGATGATCACGTCGCCGCCTCGGCCCCATTCCGATGAATTGGTACTGATAACGCCGCTGGTTCCGAGGGGGCCACCGGGAGTGTTCGGGCTAACATGGACGGTCTCGAATTCGGAGAAACCATCGTTCATATTGTTGCCGTTGCCGCTCGAGTCCAGTGGCAATCCGCCGGGAAGCGTTCCCGCTTCCCCCAAGTGATACCACGCCTGCACGTTAATGGAGGCTGTGCTAGTCAGCACGCCAGCTAATAAGAAACTGCCTACCAATTCAATGATTCGCATAGATTTCTTGCCTTTCCTGCCTTGTTGACACTTTTGTTTTGGCTTCGGTTGTCGAGGCCCTCGCCAATGCTTTCGTTGCCCGTTTCATCACAGCGGGCAGGAAACAAACTCTCACTGGGTATTATATCTTGACACAGTAACGCTATCTTTGTCAATTATTAATGAGTTTTGGCAACCACATTTTCCCTCCATCGGTTTGGGCCAACTCAGCTTCGGTCGAGACCCACGCAGCAGGATTGAAGCGGAGCGACGGTTACGTTTCGTTCGCTTTGACCACCAACCGATATCCGATGCCGGGTTCGGTTAAGAAGAGCGTCGGTTTTGCCGGCTCGGCCTCGAGCTTTTCGCGCAGGTGGGCCATATAAACGCGGAGGTATTGCGTCTGGTCAACATAGTTTGGGCCCCACACTTCGCGGAGGATATGCTGATGGGTCAGCACTTTGCCCGCATGCTGAACAAACAAGCGCAACAGCGCGTATTCTGTGGCGGTGAGTTTTACTTCACGGCCGGCAACTTTGACCAGGCGCGAGGTTAAATCTACTTCCACCTGCCCGGAATGAAAAATAGCCGTCTCCAAGGACGGCTGGCCATGGCGCATCGCGACTCGCAGGCGCGCGAGCAGTTCACCACTGCCAAACGGTTTGGTCACGTAATCATCCGCGCCATGATCCAACGCTTTTATCTTATCCTCTTCCCGATCCCGCACCGAAAGGACCACGACCGGCACGCGGCTCCACTCGCGCAATCGTTTCAACACGGCCACCCCGTCCATGTCCGGCAAGCCCAGATCGAGGACGACCACGTCCGGCCGGTGCTGGGCAGCGGTGGCGATTCCCTCCTGTCCACTGGAAGCTTCCAGGACTCGGTAATTATTGGCTTCCAGGCAGACGCGCAATAACCTGCGAATCTGGAGTTCATCGTCGATGACCAGCGCGGTGAGTTTCACCGCTGGGTGTTCGCTCATAAGATTTTCTCCTCTGCGACCGGTGGAGGTTTGGTGACTGGCAGGCGAAGGGTAAAGCAAACTCCTCCGCCCGGCTGGTTTTCGGCTTGAACCTGTCCGCCCTGGGCTTCAACAAATCCTTTGACAATCGCCAAGCCAAGCCCAGTCCCACCCGCGGGAGCGGAGGGCGCGCGGTAAAACTTGTCGAAAATGAAAGGCAGGGTTTCTGGAGGGAGTCCCGGTCCCTGGTCCGAAACGGCGAGAGCGAGCGAGCCGGAATCAACTCGCGCGTCGATGTTGACCGGGGTTCCGGGTGGTGTGTGGGCAGCGACGTTTAGCAGGAGGTTGGTCAGGACTTGCTGCATCAGGACAAAGTCCATCCGCACGAGCGGCAGGCCCCGAGCGAGGGTGAGCGTAACGCGATGGCAGCTCATGTCACGTTCGATTTCCTTCAGAGTCGCCTGAATCAGGTCGGCGACGTCGCACCAATCCAGCTTCGGTTTAACGTGGCCGGATTCCACCCGGGTCATATTCAGAAGATTGCCCACCAGGCGATTCAATCGCTTGGAGGCTTCCTGGATCTCGTCGACCATCGTCTGCTGAAATTCGTTCAACGCGCCACGTTGAGCCTCACCCAGGTTTCCCGCGGCGTTGCTGATGGCCGCGAGCGGAGTGCGTATTTCGTGGGAGACCGAGTTGAGCAGCGTCTTGCTTAGGCGTTCTGATTCACTCACCAATTTGGCTTGTTGTTCGGCATCACGCAACCGCTGGCGATCCAGCACGAGTGCGATCTGGCGGACAAAGGAGTCCAGCAAGTCACGCTGCTCGGTGGCCAGAGGAGCTCGATCCTTGAAGTGCAGACTCAGCACCGCCACGGTGTGATCGCCCGCCAACAGCGGCAAATGGAGCCCCTCGGCCGAAGGGAGAGTGTCCGTGCCGCTCCCGGCCGGCAGACGGCGGCGAAAGGCCCAATCCGCCACACTTTGTTCCTTTTCTGGCAGCGCCCAGGTGCTGGCAAAGTACGGTGTCAGCGGTTCATTCGAGTTCTCCTCCGGCAGCGACAGGGCGACTTCAGCGCGAACGGACTTGCTCATCTCTCGGATGACAATGGCCAGCAGGTCCGCAAAATCCGTCGCTTGAGCCAGCTCCCGAGTGAGCAGATAAAGCGCGGTGGCGCGTTGCTCGCGGCGACGTTCGGCATCTTGCTGGGCCCGCAAGCGGGCCGCCAGATGTCCCATGGCGATGGCGATCACGAAGTAGGTCAGAAACATCATCGCGTCGCCGGCATTCCTGATCCGGAAACTGAAACGCGGTTCGGTGAAAAGGAAGTCCCACAGCAGAGCGGTTAAGGTTGCGGCGGCAAGGGTAGGGCCGCGGCCGACGAACATCGCCAAAATGACGACGCTGAACAGATAAATCAGGGCGACCGGCTGGTTTCCCAACCAACGCTGGAGAATTGCGTTTAGTCCGGTGACGCCCGCGACGACGCCAAAAGCCAGGCCATAGCTTTGCGCGGCGGCCGAGGTGAAGCGAGGCCTGGCGGGACGCCTCAGGAGGGGAGTGTCTCCCTCGGCCCTGACCGCGTGGACGTCGATATGGCCGCTTTCCCGGATCAACCGATTCAACAGAGAACCGCCGCGCAACAGGTCGAGCGCTCGCCACCCAACGGGCTTGCCGACTACCAGTTGCGTCACGTTCTGTTCGCGGGCGACTCGCAGGAGGCCTCGCGCTACGTCCGCGTCGGTTGTAGTAATGACTTCCGCGCCCAGTTCTCGCGCTAACGAGAGGTGGCGGCCGAGCCGCGCCTGTTCGTCCTCGTTCAAAGGCTGGGGGAGTTCGACGTAGACCGCTAGCCAGCGTGCCTGGAGTTCTCCAGCCAAGCGGCGGGTCCAGCGCACCAGCGATGCGGAAGTCGGGCTGGCGCTCACCGCTACGATGAGGCGCTGGCTTGATTTCCAAGGGTCGGCGATGCCCTGCGCCTGGCGATAGGCGAGCACATCCTGCCCAACGTGCTCAGCGGCGAAGCGCAGTGACAACTCCCTGAGAGCCGAAAGATTCCCGGGTCGGAAAAAATGGTCTTGCGCCGCCCGCGCCGCCTCCGGAACGTACACTTTGCCATCGGCGAGCCGCGCACGGAGCTCTTCCGGCGGAAGGTCCACGAGTTCGAATTCAGCGCCATCGATAATGGAGTCGGGGACCGTTTCGCGGATGGAGACTCCAGTGATTTGGCGAACCGCCTCGGCGCGACTCTCGACATGCTGAACGTTCAGACTTGTAAACACATCAATGCCCGCGTCCAGGAGTTCGAGCACGTCCTGATAGCGCTTGGGGTGCCGCGAACCTGGCGCATTGGTGTGGGCGAACTCGTCCACGAGGGCGAGCTGCGGGTGCCTGGCGAGAACACCGTCCAGATCCATCTCCGTCATGGCGACGTCGCGGTATTCGGTGGTGAGGCGCGGCACAATCGGCAGGCCTGCGGTCAGTGCATCGGTCTCCTTGCGTCCGTGGGTTTCTACGTACGCAATCACTACGTCCCGGCCCGTCGCCAACTCGCGCCGCGCCGCTTCCAGCATGGCGTAGGTCTTGCCCACCCCCGGCGCCATGCCAAAGAAGACTTTCAGCCTGCCGCGTTTGGCTTTGGCATCTTCCTTCTGCAGCGCCGCCAACAATATGTCAGGATTGGGACGGGTCTCTTCGGTCACAGTTGTAATTATAGGCTTGGGCGCTCAGGGTCAAAGATCAATTGGCGGGACCCATAGCTTTTGCGGCAACGACCTCGCTAATGTGAGCATGGCGAAGCGGTCGAGGCTGTCTCTGAATCGGAACAAAGCAGATATGGTGGTGGATCTGGCTGAATTGATGAAGCGGTGACGCTGAGCAGAGCCGGCGCATAATTGTTGAGCGAGCATGGAAATTCTGCCGCTTCAGCGCACGGAGATTTTTCCCAACTGTTTGGATTGATTCGGATTTCGGATTTCTTTCGGCCTCCGGGTTTAGGGCTTCGGATTTCCGGCTCCCGCTCGGGCACAGCTAAGGCGAACCCGCGTGGCGGCGAAGCAGAAGCACCGTCAGAACGAGGATCGCGATGAGTAATGGAGCGAGCAGGCCGGTCGCCAACACCCACGGGCGCTGCAGTAACCCTGGCGACCAGGCCGCCGGTTCCTGCAGACGATCGGCTAGGCCGGTGACGCGGACCTGGTCGACGTTCTGGATTTCCGCCTTCATCGCGGAGGCGTCCTGGTAGCGAGCCGCGGGCTCGCGTTGGAGCGCCTGTAACACAATTTCTTCGGCCTGGGCGGAAAGCTCCGGGTTAATCTTGCGAGGAGCGGTTGGGTCCCCCGTGACGCGAGCGTTCAAAGCCGCCCAAGGATTGTCATTCTGAAACGGCAGGACCCCCGTTAGCATTTCATAAAGCAGCGCGCCGAGACTATAGATGTCGGTGCGTTTGTCCGCCCGTTTGCCTTTGACCTGCTCTGGCGCCATATAATCCGGGGTGCCCATCGAGCTGGAGTTGCCTACCCGGGTAATCCGGCGGGAAACCTCATCACGGGCGATCCCAAAGTCCATGATTCGGATGGTTCCATCGCAACAAATCATAACGTTCTGCGGCTTGAGATCGCGATGCACCACGCCATGGTCGTGCATGTATTGCAAAGCGTCGCAAATCAGGCCCGCGAGCTTCAAGGCGTCTCTTTCCGGCAATGGCCGCATGGCTTTGAGGAGATGTTCGAGTGTGCACCCTTTTAAGTATTCGGTGACAATGTAAGGCCTGTTTTTATTCTCGACCGGAATGAACTTGAGCAGGAGCGGGTGGCTGAGCTCGAGCCCGATTCTTTCTTCACGCTGGAAACGGTCGAAAAAGTTTGGATCACTTTCGTATTCGAGGTGGGGGACCTTTACGGCAACGGCTTGATTGCCGTTTTGTTTGTCTTCCGCTTTGAAAATCGTGCCCATGCCGCTGCGACTGAGGATCTCGGTAATGAGAAACCGGCCGTCCAGGACCTGGCCCGGTTGAAACGGGACGCCCGCCGCGTCCACCGGGTCATGATGTTCCTGGATCTCTTGGCAGCAGGTGACTTGTTCCAGCGGACAAGCATCATTCGTTTTCATCTAGCGAAGGTGACCCGGAATAAGGGAGCAGGGTAATAAAATGAGGGACCGATTGTATTAAAAATTCATAAAGCCGGGCCCCCGAAGCGGCAGGGCCGACGGAACCGCGCATCCGCAGTTCGAACCTCAGCGTTTCATGCCAGCCCAAACGCACCCTGGCCGGGTACGTCCAAGACCACCGCTAATTAGCGCAATACGACCGTTTCTGTGTAAGCGGGCGTTCGATCCACGCCTCTGCGTGATTCGTCCACGACGAGCACGGGACATTTAGCCTGGGCGATGACGCATCGGGCGGTGTGCCTGGAGAAGAAATTCCACGCGGGCCTGGAGCGCCGCTGACCTATCACCAGGAGATCAAAACCGGAGCTGTTTTCGACAATGGCTTCGGCGGGCAGTCCTTCCAGAATGCGCGTCCGGGTTTTGGTCTGATTTTGCTCCAACGATTTCGTCAACCGGCCCAACCCGAAAATCCCGGTGGCCCAAAGCTCTTTCATCAGCTCCTCAGCAGTGCCACAATGTGTGAGGGAGGCCGGGGTATTGATATCGATGACGTGAAGGATTGTCAGCGTTGCATTGTGGTGGCGCGCCAGCTCAGCCGCTCGGACTACTGCTTCGGCCGAACAGAGTGAAAAGTCGGTCGGTACGAGAATGTTGTTGATTTCCCCACCGCGTTTTGTGTCCACGCCGGGGGGCTGAGCCTCGTTCCGGCTGAGAGGAAGTTTCGCGCGTGCCGGCGATTGGGCGGGCCACGTCAGGCGCCGGAATGATCGAATCGGGCCAGGGCTTTCTTGCAGTGCTTTCATTGTGGTTGGAGTCTTAGCGGGCGGCACCGCCCGTGGGTTGTACGCGGTCAAGGGCCAGGTTAAGCGTCAGGACATTGACACCAGGGTCGCCGAGGAAACCGAGATCGGGAGCATCGGTGTTCTGGCGGATAAGCTTGCGGATTTCCTCCTGACTCAGGCCGCGGACCTTGGCGATACGGCCCACTTGCAGTTCGGCATTTTCGGGACTGATGTGAGGATCCAAGCCACTTGCCGATGCGGTCACGGCGTCGGCGGGAACAGGTGCATTGGTCTCCAAGCCATTCTGGGAGCGGTAATCCGCGACGTTTTGCGTGATGCTGTCGTGCAGCTTCTGGGAGGTCGGGCCCAGGTTGCTGCCGCCCGAGCTGGTGGCGTCATAGCCGGCTCCCGCCGCTGAAGGACGGGAGTGGAAATACTTTTCGCCGGTGAACTGCTGGCCCAGCAGGCGTGAACCCTGGATGGTTCCATTGGTATCGACAATCAAGCTGCCGTTGGCCTTGTCGTGGAACAAAGCCTGCCCGATGCCGAAAACGACCAGCGGATAAAGCCCGCAGCAAACCACGGCAAGCGCAAGGGTAACCATTACCGCACTACGGATTTCAGTTAACAGGGTTTTCATATGCTTATACCAGTCGGAGAGTTGTGATGACCACATCGATGGCCTTGATTCCGATAAAGGGAATGATGACACCACCCAGTCCATAAATGAGCAGGTTGCGCTGGAGCATGGCCAGAGCGCCAATGGGCTTGTACGCGACGCCCCGGAGCGCCAGCGGAATGAGCGCGATGATGATGAGTGCGTTGAAAATAATCGCGCTGAGGATCGCACTGGTTGGACTTTGGAGGTGCATGATGTTGAGTGGCGCAATCGCCGGGAAGGTCGCCATCAGCATGGCCGGAATAATGGCGAAATACTTGGCGATATCGTTGGCAATGCTGAACGTCGTGAGAGAACCGCGGGTGATGAGCAGCTGTTTTCCGATTTCGACGATTTCGATGAGCTTGGTTGGATTGCTATCCAGGTCCACCATATTTCCCGCCTCGCGCGCCGCCTGGGTGCCTGTATTCATGGCGACGCCGACATCGGCCTGGGCGAGGGCTGGGGCGTCGTTCGTGCCGTCACCGGTCATGGCGACCAGATGGCCCGCCGCCTGTTCGCTGCGGATGCGCTTGAGCTTGGCTTCGGGCGTGGCCTGGGCGATGAAATCATCCACACCCGCTTCCGCGGCGATCGCCGCTGCTGTCAACTAGTTGTCTCCAGTGATCATCACGGTACGGATGCCCATCTTGCGCAACTGGGCGAATCGCTCCTTGATCCCGCCCTTGACCACGTCTTTGAGTTGGATGACGCGTAACCATTCACAGGTTTGGGCGAAGGAGCGGGCAAACAAATCCGTGCTGGATCGAAAATAAAGCTGGTGTCACTTAAACGCGCTGGCTAGGGTCTTGGTCTGTGGACCAAGAATGGATGATACGACGGCGGCGGATT
>JANXQE010000425.1 GCA_025356925.1 Limisphaerales bacterium
TAATTCGGTGCGCACCTCTTCCGCCAAGCGCCTCACTTCCTCGTTCAGCGAGCCATTGGAGAATTGCAGGTCGTGGTAGCACACCAGGTCCTCGATCTGCCCCACCTCGAATGGCACCCGCACGCTCACGCTGATGGCGCCGACCGGCAACAGCTTGATCACCCGCTCCACCCGCACCGGCCCGTTGGGCCCGATGCGCTCCAGCGGCGGCAAACGCACCATCTGCGGGCGGTAGAAAAACAAGTGGCGTGGACTGCGTTTGCTCGCGTCCACAACAAACTGTGCGACCGGCTGGCCTAATAACTCGCGCACCGGCTGCCGCGTCATTTCGTAGGCCACATCGAACGCATAAATGTAGACGACCTCGCCGGTATATTCCTTGACTTTGAGCGCCCCAGCTTTGCGCTCCAATATCTGCGGCGGGCTCACCGATACAGTCATAGACAACTCAGGATACCTTAGCTGGCAGAGAAAGTCTAAGCTCCGGAAGGTGGTGTTTGGCAATCCTTTACGACTCGGACTGCGAACTTCAAGAAATACCAATCCGCTTGTCGTTACTCACCAAGCACTTACACAAATGGGTCCACGCGCTGCTCAGATTTTTGTAAGATTGAGCCTTTTGCTGCGATAGATGGGGTAGAAGCATATGATACGACTTAGTTCTCCACTGATGACCGGTTCGGCGCGCAGCTTGCCGTTTTGCCGTTTTTGTTACTGGGCGGTCCCGTCCACACCGGCGGCTCCACGACTTCGCAACCCGGAATTCGAAGGACCATCTCTGGAAGAACGGACGCGACTGATCGCTCTAAGGGATTCACGGTCACAAAGACCGCTCGTGGGCTGACTTGGGGGGGCCGAGCGAATTCAGCTTGCATGCGGGCCTCACCGACCCGAAGTGTTATCGGACATGCAAAACATCAACCAAATCGAAACCATCATGGTTGTCATGTTCGAGAACCGTTCCTTCGACCACATGATGGGGTACCTGAGCCTGCCACCGTACAATCGGCCCATTGAGGGCCTGCTGCAAGCCGGCGGTTTCACTAACGAATACAACGGGTTCCAATACGTCCCCTTCCACCTGGCCAACCCAGACCAAAAACTACCGGACGACCCGCCCCACGAGCGGCCAGATATCGGCGCCCAACTGGATCCGGACGGAGATTACAGCTATTCGATGAAGGGTTTTGTCCGTAGCTACGCCCAACTGCACGGAGTGGACCCCGGCGACAAACCAATGGTGCTGGGTTATTACACGGCCGAGGACGTGCCCGGGACGCACTTTTTTGCCACGAATTACGGCATTTGTGACCATTGGTTCGCTGCGATCCCGACCGGGACCCAGCCAAACCGGTTGATGGCGATGAGTGGTTACACCTTAAACGACATCAACCAGAGCGTCATCCTACCCAAACAGGACCTCGTCTACGATTGGCTCACCAGGAATGGAATCAGTTGGCGGGTATACCATCAGGGCATTCCGTTTTTCATGATGATGGATGATTGGCATTTGAAAATCCTTACGGACGATCACTTCCGCGGTTACGACGAGTTCCAGAATGACCTGGCCTCGGGTGACCCCTTTCCACAGGTCGTATTCATCGAACCACGCTACACCGACGCGCCCCATTTTGAGGCTCCCTGCGACGACCACCCGCCCTCTCCTGTCACCGCCGGCCAGAATTTTTTAAAGCTCATTTATTCTGACTTGATCACCAACTGGGACCGCTGGCTCAAAACCCTGATGATCGTTAATTACGACGAGAATGGCGGGTTCTTCGATCATGTGAAACCGTTGCCAATTCCGACCAACCCTCGGCCGGGAGTCACCTTCAGCTACGGTCCGTTCCGGACCACGGGCCCGCGCGTGCCGGCGTACCTGATTTCGCCGTTCGTTAAACCTGGCTCGGTCTACCAGAGTAGCCTGGACCACACGTCGGTCTTAAAATGCATCGCGAAACGCTTTGGCAATGGAACCTACTCACCCGAGGTGGATGCCCGGCCGGTGGGAGATATTTGGGAGGCGTTGGAGCTCGACAGTCCCCGTGGCGACGACGCGGATTTCCCCCCTCCGCCGAACGTAATCGGATTCACCCCGAACGCCACGCCCACAGAACCCATTCCCAAGGCTTTCCAGGATGCCGCGGCGAAGGCCAAAGCGGCGGCCCCCGACCAGACCCAACAAAAGTTCCCGGAGCTCTTCAGCCACTTCGACAACATATAGGCTGCTCTCCCCAAGCCAAAGTAGTTCAAAGTCAATGCGAGGCTGCCGAATCAGGTACTGGCGGCTAAAGTTCAGGAAAGCAAGCTCGCGAGAATTTGACGCAATTCCGCGACGCCGAAAGGTTTGCTTAGGACGGCGTCGGCCCGGTTTTCCTGCCCAAAGAACTGTTCGACGGAGGCTGTGATCAGGATGATGGGCTGGGCAGGCGCCCGGCTTCGGATGTTGGCTACCAATTCGTCGCCGGCCATCCTGGGCATGTCAAAATCGGTAATGACCACGTCGAACTCAGCCTCCCCGAACAACTTAACGGCTTCGACCCCGTTGGCTGCTTCCGTGACCGCGTGCGCGTCCAGCCAGAGCAGGCGCTTGATGCATTCTCGCACCCAACGCTCGTCTTCGACGAGAAGAATACGTTTGCCGACGACTCGGGTTTGCTCCATACCAGCCCTTCTTAGCTGGTAAAAGCAGTTCCGATACCATGTCACTTTCGAGAATCAACCCACGGCGAGGATGGTTTTATTGTCAGGCTGGCAAACCGACCTCACAGAACCCGGCCAGGTCGCCTGGTGGCAAACCTCGAAGCGACCAATTGCGAGACCTTTTCACTGTTCATTACGGACAAATCTCTATATCCATCGGGCAGTGATCTCGTTTTTGGGTTATTCCTGGCTGATGGACCGAGCCACTTCATTGGTCACCCTGCTATGCGAGACCCAACAAACTTGAATTTGCGCTGGAAGAGATTTAAGCGCTGTGCGATGCCGATACTGTCATTGGGCTCGCTGGTTTTGTCGCTTTCCCTGCCCGCAGCCGAGTTCCTGCCAAGGGTTCGACTCCAGCCTGTCTTTCCCGCCTTGGGGCTCGACCGTCCGGTTTGGATGGCTCAAGCCCCAGGCCGCCCGGATCGCTTCTTCGTGGTCGAGCAACCAGGCCGGATTCTTCTCGTGCCAAAAGGGAGCGACGGCAGTCAGGTGAAGGAATTTCTGAACATCGTGGACGGCGGAACCTATGTGGAGGCGGGGGCTAACACCGGGGTTGGGTTGATGAGCATCGCCTTTCATCCGGGATTTCTGACCAACAAATTGTTTTACATCTTCTACAACCAGCAGAACACGAACCGGGCCGGGCAGTTTCCGGTCCGTGCCGTGATTAGCGAATTCAAGGTGTCGTCGATTGACGCCGATCGCGCTGACCTTGGTTCCGAGCGCGTTCTCCTGGAAGTTCCGGAGCCTTTCAGCAACAACCAAGGGGGCGAGGTGGGTTTCGGCCCGGATGGTTACCTTTATATCGCCTTGGGCGATGGCGGGTCCAATAACGATCCGTTTAACAGCGGCCAAAACACCGCCTCGTTACTAGGTAAAATCCTGCGCATTGATGTTAACTCACGTTCGACCATTGGCTCGGGCAAGGCCCAAAAACAGTTGCCCTATAGCATCCCCGCCGACAATCCATGGGTCGGCGAACCGGACATGGGTGGCAATTCGGGTGCGCGCAAGGAGGTTTATGCCTGGGGCCTGCGCAACGTCTGGCGCTACAGTTGGGACCGCAAGACCGGAGACCTGTGGGGAGCGGACGTGGGCGAGAGGCTTTGGGAGGAAGTGGACCTGATCGTCAAGGGCGGCAATTATGGCTGGTGTGTGCGCGAAGGGATGCACTATTTCAAACCCGGCCCCGTAGGTGCGCACTACCTTGAGCCGGTTATCGAGTACCCCCATCAGCCCGAGCTTTTGGCGCAGTCAAAATTCCCGCAGCACGGCATCGGGATTTGTATCATCGGCGGGTATGTCTATCGCGGCAAAAAATATCCGTCGCTGGACGGCATTTACATTTATGGCGATTTCGTTTTGGGCACGATCTTCGGTTTTCGCTATGCCGGCGGCAGAGTGACCGAGTACGGGACCTTGCTCACGCAGCCGAAAAACATCACCAGTTTCGCCGAGGACGCGGAGGGTGAGTTGTACGTGCTATCTTTCTCCGAGCGAAAGGATGGGCACATTTACGCGGTCGGGGCAAAATAGGGATGACGTCCGCTAAACCAATGCATTGCAGAGTCTATCCAGCCCTTCCGAAATCTTCTGTTTCAATAGCGATTCTGGCAGCCAAAACGGTTTTTCGATCACCGTGACCGTGGCCTGGCCGGTCACGAATGAGAATTCCCCCGTCACACTGTGCCCGGTAAATTGGCCATTTATGCCGCCATCGCTGAATCGGTATTCACCCGCCACGCCGCGACCGGAGAATGAACCAGCTTGCGGGTTGCCAGAGACGCGGACGTCATTTTCCTCGGCCAGCTTGGAAAGCATCGGATAGCTGGGCAAATGGTCGAGGTTTCTGGTGATCGTGAAGGACATTTTCCTGCAGGATTTTGTCGAACCCGAGACCAGTCGGCTACTGAAAAGAGCTAACGCTCGCCGATTTCCGAGAGCAACCCCAGAAGCGACCGGGGGCGGTTTGGGGAAGACACCGGTAAATGGATGAGGCTGTTCAGCTCCAATATCCGGCTAATATTACCGCCGGTCGCCAGGAAGAATGCCCCATCCGCTGCGCCGGCGTGTCAACCTGGGCGATCCGGTTGCTCGTAAATTCCTCGCCGATTTCATCTCTCAAAAAATCAAGGTGTTCGGGTTAGGTTGTTACCGGCAGGATTTCAATATGGACCCGGCGTCCTTCTGGAACGCGGCGGATAAACCGGACCGCCAGGGCGTCACGGAAAACAAGTATATCCAAGTTCCCCTGAGTTCCACCAGTCAGGACCGGGCGGGCGACGATTACGAATTCCGCAGCAGCATGTGCAGTGGATTGTGTCTGAACTGGTGGGTATCTGGCAACGTCTCCGCCGAGCGGATCCCGGAGAATTTTCCGTTCGCCTGGGCGAGGAAGACCCTCGACCAGTATTTGACATATCGTGAATTCTACTACGGAGATTACTTCCCGCTCACCGGGTACTCGCAAGCCACGGACCTTTGGATGGCTTACCAACTCGATCAACCCAAGTCTGGGCGGGGAATGATCGTGGTGTTGCGCCGCCCCGAAAGCCCTTACGAGTCTGCTCGGTTCAATTTGCGAGCGCTTGAGCCTCAAACCGATTACCGAGTCACTAATCTCGACACGGGCGAGGAGACTGACCGTTCGGGAAGAGAATTAACCGAGACCGGGCTGGAAGTGCGTCTCCAAAATCGCCCATCCTCGGCCCTCATTTTGTATGAGCGCAAGACTACACCTGGGGGCCGCACGCAAGCCAAGTGACACTATCAGGGATGTTGGTGCCGGGGCCCGGAATTCCCCTCACCCTGTCCTCCCGCGAAGCGCAAAGGGGAGTTGGCCTCCGACTCGATTTTCGGATAAATTGTCTTCGTGCCGGAGCTGCCCGACATCACGATCTACCTGGAAGCCCTGGAACGACGGATTTTGAATCAGCCGTTGCAGCAAATCCGATTGACCAGTCCCTTCCTGGTGCGAACCGCTGTGCCTCCGATCAGCCAGGCTCAGGGTAAAACGATCCGCGCGTTGAGGCGCATCGGAAAAAGGATCGCGATTGGGCTGGAACAGGATTTGTGGCTGGTCGTGCATTTGATGGTGGCGGGGCGATTGCACTGGCGCGATCCCGGCGCCCGGCTCACGCGAAAGCTCACCTTGGCGGCGTTCGATTTTCCCGGCGGCAGCCTGGTTCTCACGGAAGCCGGCACCAAGAGACGCGCGTCGTTGCACTTGGTTCTGGGAGAGCAGGCGTTGCGCGGCCTG
>JANXQE010000284.1 GCA_025356925.1 Limisphaerales bacterium
CCAGCGGCCAGCTACTGGAAAATCCTTCGCACCCCGGCCGAAGCGATGGAAAATACGACCCACTTGTTTCTGGCCACTCGTTTTAACTGCAACAAGTGTCACGATCATCCGTTCGAACGCTGGACTCAGGATCAGTATTACAGTTTGGCGGCGTATTTCGCCCAGGTCTCCTTCAAGGAGGATCCTGCCAGCGAAGGTCGCAAAGTGGGGGGCAACGATGTCGAAGGCGCTAAACCACTTTTCGAAAACGTTGCCGACGCCACCAAAGGCGACGTAACCCACCTTCGCACCGGACAAGTAGCGCCGCCGATTTTCCCCTTTCCTGCCAAACACGAAGCGAAAGAGCAAGCCACCCGGCGCGAGCAACTGGCCGGCTGGATTACCACGCCCGACAACCGCTTTTTCGCTTCGAGCTACGCCAACCGGCTATGGGGTTACCTCACGGGTGCCGGAATCATCGAACCATTGGACGATACCCGAGCTGGTAATCCGGCCCGCAACCCCGCTTTGTTGGAATATCTGACTCACGAATTTGTCGCCAGCGGCTTCAACTCGCGTCACCTGATCCAGCTCATCTGCCAATCCCAAACCTATCAGCTCTCCATTCGACCCAATAAATGGAATGACGACGATAAAATCAATTACTCGCACGCCATCGCGCGCCGGTTGCCGGCCGAGACCCTCTTTGATGCCGTATTCCGGGTCACTGGCAGCACGCCGCAGATCTCCGGGGCGAAACCCGGGGAACTCGCCACCCAGCTTTCCGACGCCGGTATGGACGTGAGCAGCGGGCTGCTGGCCACCCTCGGCCGGCCGGCGCGCCAGAGCGCCTGCGAATGCGAGCGCACCAGCGATATCCGCCTCGGGTCGGTCATGGCCCTGCTCAGCGGGTCGACCATCTCGGGAGCAATCGACGAGCCCACCAACGCGATCGCCAAACTCGTCGAATCCGAGAAGGACGATCAAAAACTCGTGAACGATATTTTCCTTCGCGTGTTGAACCGACCACCGACCGACCCGGAGGTGCAGCGCACCCTCTCGTTGCTTTCCACCGTCGACACCGATCACACTCACATCACCAATGAGCTGGCCCCGCTCGAAGTCAAGATGGTCCCGGTCATCGCGGATTTGACCCACCAGCGTGAAGAGGCCATCACCCGAGCCAAATCGGATTTGGCAACCTACGAGGAGATGACCAAGTCTCTCAAAACCGAGCTCGAAAAGCGTCGGCAAGCCGAAATTGCATCCAAAGAAGCGGAGTTGAAGGATTACGAAAAACTCCTGCCCGCCGAGGCCGCCTTCTGGGAAACGAAAAACAACCCCGGCGAGTCCAAGACCACCTGGGTGCCGGTCGATATACAGGAAGCATCCGCTACCGGCGAGAGCAAGGTTGCCCGCGAAAGCGACGGCTCGGTTTTCGCCTCCGGCGGCAAAGGCGCCTCCGACTATCTCATACTCGCCCGGTCTCAACTGACCAATATCACCGGCATCCTGCTCGAGGCCTTGCCCGATGATCGCCTGCCAAAATTTGGACCCGGCCGAAACGAAGATGGGAATTTCGTGCTGAGCGAGCTCGAGGTATCCTGGGCGCCCGCCACCAACGCACCCGACACCGGGGTTAAATTCGCCGAGGCCAGGGCTGACTTCTCGCAAAACGATTTTGCCGTCAGCCAGGCGATTGATGGCAAAATCTACGCCGGCCGAAACGGTTGGGCCATCGGCGACGCCCCCTCCCTTCAACGTCATACGGCGACCTTCAAACTCGAAGACCCCATCGTCAGCACCAACGGAGTTACCATCCGCTTTAACCTCCTGCAACATTACGACGAAAGCCACCTCCTCGGCCGGTTCCGTCTTTACTGCACCACCAGCGAGGATCCGCTCGACTTCGGCATCCCCGAAAGCGTCGTCCAGGCGGCTCGCGCTCCCGCCGGCCAGCGCAAGCCCGAGCAAGCGGCCGCGCTCTTCGATTACTACCGATCCGCCGACGGCGAGTTCTGGAAGCGCCGACGGGAAGTTGCCAAAGCCTCCGAGCCTTTGCCTGAAGATCCCAAGTTTACCGAGCTGCAGCAGGCCTCGGCCAAGGCCCAGGAACCGATTCATCTCGATCCGGGTTTCGTTCAACTGCGCGACGATGCCGTGACGAGCGGTCTCCAGATGCAAAACAAACGACTCGTGGTGGTCCAGGACCTGACCTGGGCCCTCATCAACAGCGCGGGTTTTCTTTTCAACCATTGACCCCGTTTTCAGCACCGGAACCTGGCCACAGCACAACAGTATGATTAAAATCCCCGGCGGTACTTGCTCGGACCTTTGTGATCCCAATCTCAAGATGACCCGCCGCGACCTTTTGCGCGTTGGGGGCGCCGGCATCCTTGGAATGTCGCTTGGCTCGTTGCTCAAGCTCCAGGCGCGCGCTGCCGAATCCGGCACGCTCACCGGCGGCCCTGGGTGGGGGAAGGCCAAAAATGTCATCCTGGTTTATCTCCAGGGCGGACCGAGCCACCTCGATCTCTGGGATCCCAAAGAGGACTTGCCTGACAACATGAAAAGTCCTTTTAAATCGATCCCCACCAAAATTCCCGGGGTGAATTTCACCGAAATCTTGCCGCAGCTCGCGAAGGTCAACGACAAGTTCACGATGATCCGATCGATGAGCTATACCCCCAACGGGTTATTTAATCATACCGCAGCCATCTACCAGATCATGACCGGTTACACGACGGATAAGGTCAGTCCTTCCGGCCAGCTCGAGCCCCCTGACCCGAAAGACTTTCCCAATTTTGGTTCGGAGATCGTCCGCTTGCGACCTTCGACCGATCCGATGCTGCCGTTTGTCATGTTGCCTCGTCCACTGCAGGAATCCAACGTCGTGGGCAAGGGCGGGAGTGCCGGTTTCCTCGGCAAAGCCTTCGACCCCTACACCCTTTATCCCGAGGGCGACGATATGGACATGGCCAAAATGGACCATGTCCATGTGGACGACTTGAAACTGCCGCCCGAGGTCTTCGCGCTTCGCCTGGAACGCCGCGCCCGCTTACGTGAAGCCATCGAAGCAGCCATGCCGGATGTCGATAAAGCAGTCGAAAAATACAACCTGGACGACTATTATCAGCGCGCCCTCAGCCTGATCGTTTCCGGTCGCGCCCGCAACGCCTTCGACCTCCGCCAGGAGTCTGAGAAGGTCCGAGAAAGTTACGGCCGGAATACCTTCGGCCAGAGCTGCCTCCTGGCCCGGCGGTTGATCGAGGCCGGCACCCGCGTCGTCGAAGTTATTTGGCCTAAAGTGGCCAATTCCGATAACCATTCTTGGGACGTGCATACGGATCTTACGAAGCGGATGAAGACTCAGTCGGCGCCGTTGCTTGACCAGGGCCTGGCGACCCTAATCGCCGACATGGACGACCGGGGCCTGCTCCACGATACCTTGGTGGTCGCCGTCGGTGAGTTCGGGCGCAGCCCGCAGAAAGGTATCAGCACCTCCGGCAACCGAAACAGCTCCGACGGACGCGACCATTGGCCGTATTGCTACACCTCCATCGTCGCCGGCGCGGGTGTCAAACGCGGCTATGTACACGGCAAATCCGATAAAACCGGCAGCAGCCCGGCCGAGGAACCCGTCCACCCGACCGAGTTGCTCGCCAGCATCTATCACGCCTTCGGCATTGACCCGGACACCATCGTTTTCAACCACCTGAAACAACCGCGCGAGCTGGTCAAAGCCAAAGCCGTCACCAGCCTCTTCGCCTGACTAAAGCAGCCCGCGCTTCATTTCTCCACCGGCAGGCCGGCCTTTTCCCATGCCTTCATCCCGCCGTCCAGGTGGTACACCGATGCGAACTCATGCTTCTTGAACAACAACAATGAGTGGGAGCTGCGACCGCCGGAAGCACAATGCACCAGGTAGCTTTTGGTTTTGTCCAGCCCCTCAATGCGCTTCTCAAAATCGGGCGCCAGGAAATCGATATTCTTTGCCCCAGCGATTCGGCCCGTGTTGAACTCGCCCGGAGTTCGAATGTCGAGCACCACCACTTTTTTCTCCGCGACCAGCGTTTGCGCCTGCTTGGCGTCAACATGATGGACGACGATTTGCGGACCTTGCGGTGAGACTGGGTCTGCCGTGGCTATCTCCGGGATCTCGAAGGTGAACGCGATCAGCAATGCGACCAAACGCGGCAGGGAATTGGCAGTGTTCATGGTACGGA
This sequence comes from Limisphaerales bacterium, assembly GCA_025356925.1. Lineage (GTDB taxonomy): Bacteria > Verrucomicrobiota > Verrucomicrobiia > Limisphaerales > UBA8199 > JANXQE01. Next base: position 4,206 of record JANXQE010000284.1, read on the forward strand.
AGCTGGTTGTCAGAATCAGTTCAGCATCGGCTCGAATCGGGGTTTTGTCCATCCCCGCTCGGACCCAAGCTATTCTGGAGCCTTTGAGTTAAGCGTCATCCCGAGACTCGTTCGAAATCAATAAAGCCCTTGCTGACTTCGACCGAAATCAAGCGAACGCGCACGCGATCCCCTACGTCGATCCCCTCTGGGCCCCGTACCACGCGGCCTTCTGCGGGAAACTTGAGGAGCCGAAGGTACGTCCCTTTCGGGGAAGCGCCGGTGACCACCCCATCGAAGACTTCCCCGATGCGCTGGCTCATCACGCTCGCGGCGATAACTTTTCGCATGAGTCGCTCAACTTTGCGGGCGGCGTCCTCCCTTTCGGTGCAGTGAGCCGCGATTTGCGCCAGCTCGGGTTGGGAGTAGGGACCCGCGACACTTGCGACCGCGCTCTTAAGCAGCCGCTGCGTAACCAAATCCGCATAACGCCGATTGGGCGCGGTCGAATGTGTATAATCGTGTACGGCCAATCCAAAGTGGCCCTCGTGCTCTCCACCCGGCGGCTCGACGATGTACTCGCCCGGGCCCAGCAGCTTGACCACCGCGAGCGACAGATCCGGAAAATGAAGTGCGTCGGCGGCCTGGCGCTGCTCCAAGAACTCGGACAGCGCTCGCGAGTCGGGGATCACCGGTAGCTTAGTCCCAAACTGGGCCGCCATGGCCTGAATGCGGTCCCAACGCTTTGGGGTCCTCACTACTCTGCGGATCGAAAGAGAACCCTTTTCGGCCAGGTATCGGGCCATGGCGACGTTCCCCGCCACCATGAAGCTCTCAATGATGTCCTGGGCGACGTTATGCGGACTGACCGCCAGGTCTTTGACGGCGCCGTTTTCCATAACGGTTGTCGCTTCAATGGAGCCAAACGTGAGTGCTCCTTGCTTTTTGCGAAGGCCACGAAGCTGTTGGGAAACCTCGAATTGCAGGCGCAGTTGGGTTTCCATTCCCGGCACGGCCGCGACAGCCGGAGGGATTGGGCCGTGCCCTTCGAGCCAGGCCCCGGTCGAACTATACGCCAGCTTGGCTCGGTTCCGGAGCCAGGCGGGGTACACGGTATGATCGCTGACCTCGCCCGACTCGAGCACATGCAATTCGATCACGACCGCGCGACGGTCCTGGCTGTCCAGCAACGAAGTCAGATCTGTTGAAAGCTCCAGGGGCAGCATCGGGAAGGTCGTTACGCCTGTGTAAACCGAAGTGGTCTCCAGTGCCGCTTGTGCATCGGTGGCGGCGCCTTTCGGCACGGCTGCGTCAACGTCCGCAATGCCGATCAGCAGCCGGCTGCCGCCAACCGCGAGTTTCTCAACGTACTCGACCTGGTCCAAATCCCGCGACGTGTCATTGTCGATCGAGGACCATGCCAAGGAACGCAGGTCCCGAATTTCCGGGCTGCCGCTCGTGGAGGGCTGCTTTTTGAGTCCTTGGACAGCGCGCACAACTTCCGCGGGGAAATCGGGGCGGAATCCGGCGTCGATCATGGCCTGATGCGCTCGGGTCTTTAAGTCGATTGATGTATTTATCATATCCTGTTTGGATCATTAGCGTGAATGTTCCATGGAGTCGAGGGCGCTTGCCGCGCGGGGCGGATTTTTAATCCCTCCCGTTCCCGGCGCGCACATCCCAGGCGTCCCGCAGGCCATCGCCGATGAAATTCAGCGCGAGTAACGTAGTCACCAAAAAGGCGGCCGGAAAGGCGAGGAGCCACCAATAAATGCGGATGGGGTTGATCTGGTCAGCCCCTTCGGCGATGAGCGATCCCCAACTCGCCATCGGCGGTTGAATGCCCAGGCCCAGATAGCTCAGGAAAGATTCGTATAAGATGATCGCCGGCACAGTCAGCGTGAGGTAAACGATAACCACACCGAGAGTATTGGGGATGATGTGGCGCGCCAGAATCCGGACGGGCCCCGCGCCGAGCGCTCGGCTGGCCTCCACGAAAGGTCGCTGGCGCAGGGATAAAACCTGGCCGCGGACGATTCGTGCCATGGTAAGCCAGGAAACGGCGCCCAATCCGATAACGAGCAGGACCAGGCGCGTCGCACCGCCCGGATTGTAGGTCCCGAGCGCCCCAAGCCAGCGTTTCAAGACGCCCTCCAAGGTCGTGAGAAGGACGATCACAAAAATGATGGACGGCAGCGAGTAAAGGACATCGACGGCCCGCATCATGAAGCTGTCCGTCCGCCCTCCCACGTACCCGGCGACTGCTCCCCAGAAAACCCCGATTACCAGGCTCACGGCCGCTCCGACCAGCCCCACTAATAATGAGACCTGGGCCCCATACAAGACGCGCGAAAGCAGGTCGCGTCCATGCACGTCCGTGCCGAACCAATGCTTCAAGCCAGGCGGTTGGAACTGAGCCTCGGAAAGCCGATCCGGCTGGAGCCCTTGCGCCAACCGCGCTCCCCCTGGCCCGCTCCCGGAAACGATCTTGAGGACTAGCGGCCAGGCCAGGACCAGGACCACGAGACAGGCCACCGCGTACAGGCTCAGGACCGCGGGTCGGTTGCGTCGAAACCGATGCCAAGCACGTTGGTTAAGCTCAAGGTGCGGGCGATTTGTGGCAGGATCGGATCCTGGCCGAGGCTCGCTTGCTGGCGATGAATTAGTCATATCTGACCCTTGGATCCAGCAGCACGTAGAGAAGATCGACCGCCAGGTTCAAGACGATGAGCAAGAAGGCGTAAAGGATTACCAGACCCACAACCAACGTGTAGTCACGATTGAGTGAACCGTTCACAAAAAACGCGCCCAGGCCCGGGATCTGGAAAATCGTTTCGATGACAAACGACCCGGTCAGGAGATCCGCGAGGAGCGGACCGGAGTAGGAGACCACGGGCAGAATGGCCAAAGGCAGCGCATGCTTGAGCAGGAGTACATTCTCGTTGAGCCCCTTGGCGCGAGCCGCGGTGATGAACTCGGACGGCATGACGTTGAGCATGCCCTCCCGCATCAAGCGGGCAATGCGCCCGGAGAAGTAGAGCCCCAGGGCCACGACGGGCAAAACGGCGTGCAAGGGTGAAACCCAGAGCGCTACCGGAAACAACCGCCATTTGATTCCCACCAGGATGATGAGCGACGGAGCGACGACAAAACCCGGGATACAGATCATCAGAACGGCCAGGAGGCTTCCCGCGTAATCTCCCCAGTGTCCGCGGCGCACGGCGCTAAAATAGCCGAGGGGCAGTCCGACCCCCATGGCAAATCCGAACGCCAGCAAACCCAGGCTGGCCGAAACAGGCAGCGCCTGCGCAATGATATCGTTGACCGTGTGATTACGGTATTGCAGCGAAACCCCGAGGTCGCCACGGACAAGGTCCGCGAGAAACCGGACGTACTGTTTCCAGGCTGGCTCGTCGAGATGATATTTCGCCTGCACTTGAAGCTCAATTTCAGGTGAAGCGGGTTTCCGTTCGCGATCGAAGGGCCCCCCCGGAGCAACTCGGACCAGGACAAAGGAGAAAAGGCTGATGATGAGCAGCAGCGGCAGGAGCAAGACGAGACGACGCAGGAAATACATGCCACACATTCAGCCGTCCCTTTGAGACTTAGGCAATGTAGAAATCCCCGCTCCACAGTCGAAGCCTCGATGCTGGATGGTTCGCAGCCTTACGCCGAGACACATACGGACGACGAGGAGGGTAGGCGTGGCAACACGGCCGCGTGTCACAGGCCCTCCGCGCGTTCCCTCAGGCTTGTCACTTGACACTAATGACGCAGAGACCATATTGCGTTGCAGAGCTGAGTTAACAATCCAGAGGCCATACTGACCCTCTTGGGAAAGGAACTTTATGGAATCCAGAGTTGACGGATCCACCGCTGCGGGCGAAGCGCCTGGTGTGACTGCCGACAAAGTGGTCAATGAATTAAAAGCCCTCATTCACCGCGCCGAACAACAGGCGGCGGAACGCGCCAAAGCGGCCGACCGGTCGGTCCGCGCTCATCCGTATGAGACGGTGGGTTTGGCGTTTGGCATTGGACTATTGGCCGGAATACTTCTCCGTCGCAAGTAGATGGGCGAAAACTCGCCGACATCCGCTGGGATTTTGAAGACGCTGCGCAAGCTTGGGCATATCGGGCTGGCTGTGCTGGAAAATCGCGTCGAACTCTTCTCGGTCGAGATCGAGGAACAGAAAATCCGGCTGATACGAGTCCTGTTGCTGGCGGGGGCGGGGATTTTCCTGGGCAACACCGCGCTGCTGGTCGTGTCGGCGACTATCGTTGTCATCGCGGGGGAGAAAGCCCGACTCCCGGTCCTGATAGGACTGAGCGTTGTGTATGCCGGGGGTGCAGCGTGGGCGTTTTTGGCCCTGCGTAACGAGCTGCGCAGTGCTCCACCACCGTTCGCGGAAACGCTTGCTGAGCTCAAAAAAGACGGCGACCGGCTCGACCCGCGCGATTAGGACCTCTGGCCGATGTCCAATCCACCCACCAGCCAACAACCTGTCTGAACTACGGCACTGCGGGTCGGGGCGTGCAAGGTTTTGCCTGGATTAAGACGGAGGCGCTTTTGAGTTCCCCGCTTCGGGCGATGAGTTTCAGTTCGCCTGGGGTCTGACCGGCTTGAACAACCACCTGCGCCAGCCCATTGAACACGCTCCGCTTCCATTCGGTAGGAGTCACTGGCTCCTGGATTTCCAGTGTCACTCCCTGGTTGATGCCGCCTTGGCCTTGATCGTTTTTAACTGCAACAGCGATTGTGTTCTCGCCGGCGTGGAGGAATTTCCGAATGTCAAATGAATGGGAGGTGGACCAATCGTGAGCTTCACCGGCGGGTTGACCATTCACGTAGAGCCACCCTTCGTCATCAATCATGCCAAACCGAACCTGGATGTTAGTCGCGGTCAGATCATCCGAGGTGGCGGAAAAATGCGCGCGGAAGACAGCGGACTGGCCGGGAGTTAGTGGCCCAAACCGGCTGTCAGTTTTTACGCTTTGCCAATCGTCGTCCTGAAATTGTTCGGCAATCTCGGGCCGGTCCGTTGTGCCCGGCGTCGGTTTCATGCGCCAGGTGTTCAGGGGACGGTTACGGCTGGCCGGTTTTTCAACATACACATCGGCCTCGTGGCAGCTCGGGTCGCCATTGCCGACGCCGAGGATTCTGCCGGGGCCGATCAGCTCAAAGTTGACGAGATTGCTGGCGAGGGGAAACACCCGGCCCTGCGAGTCCGCCACCGCGATCGTGACAAGGCTGACGTCTTCACCGTCGGCATTGATTGTCGCGCGATCGGGAGTCAGCTCCAGCGCGGAGGGTGGACCGGCGGTTTCGACCTTTTCCTCTAACACCAACTGGCCGCCCTTGAAACCTTTTGCCGAGAGGGTGCCCGGAGCGTATTTCACTTTCCAGCGCAGGTGTGAGTTCCTGGGCATCGCCTGCCGGCCCTGGCTTTCGCCGTTAAGGAATAGTTCGACCTCATCGCAATTGCTGAAGCATCGCACATCGATTTCCTCATTCTCTTTGCCGCCCCAATTCCAATGCGGCAACAAATGGAGCACCGGCTGAGCGGTCCACCACGCCTTATAGTAGAAGAAATTGTCCTTGGGGAAACCGCAGGTATCCACGATGCCGAAATGCGAGTTGATGCACGGCCAGTTGTAAGGAGTCGGCTCGCCACGGTAATCAAATCCGGTCCAGGCGAACCCTCCGGAGAGCCAGGGTCGTGCTGCAAAAAACTTATACCAGGTTTCGGTCGTATGGGCCCAGGGCGGGGCGTTGTCATCGTACGCGCTGACGTACCCGCGCTCCTTGTCATTCGTGTAGATCCCCCGGGTGCAGACGGTGCTGGCCTGCTCGGTGCCAACATTCGGCTGGGACGCATGCGCCGCGTGATAATCATCCATGTCCTCGCCGATGTGGTAGTTCCAGCCGCGGACGTCGATGACGGCATTAATTCCCCCGAAATCGTTGCCCACATTTGCCGCCATCGTAACGGACCGGGTTGGATCGATCTGATGGACCAACCGCTGCATCGTCTCGGCGATCCGGCCGCCGGTGGGAGAAGTTTGCACCCCTTCTTCGTTGGCGATGGACCACACCACCACGCTCGGATGGTTGCGATCCCGCAGGACCAGGCCGGCGAGGCGATCCAGGTTGGCCGTGTCGCTGCCCAGCAGTCGGTTTTCGTCCGTGACCAACATGCCGAGGCGGTCGCAAGCTTCCAATAACTCAGGTGTCGGCGGGTTATGCGAGGATCGATAAGCGTTATCGCCCATCTCCTTTAAACGCGCGATCCGAAAATACTGCACACGGTCGGGCACCGCGGCGCCCACTCCGGCATGATCCTGGTGGTTGCAGGTGCCCTTAAGCTCATAAGGCGCTCCGTTCAGCAGAAAACCTTTTTCCGCGTCGAACGCCACCGTGCGGATGCCGAATTCGGTCCGGGTTTGGTCCACGACTTTGTCGTCGGAATCGACCGTGGTTATGAGGGTGTAGAGCCTTGGGCTTTCCGGCGACCAGAGAATCGGGGCGTCCACGCTCACCGTCTGAACCAACTCATCTTCCGAAGCAGGCTCCAGTTCGGTTTCCTCGTCGTCCTGGCCCACCGACGTGCCGTCCGGCGCGACAATTTGGCAGGTCACCCTCACGGTGGCGGCGTTGGTTTGGGAATTCGCCAGTCGCGTTTTGATGATGATTTCGGCGGGGCCTTGAGGGAGGTTGTTTTCGAACTGGCTAAAAACGAAGGTGCCATCAGGCGCAATGTTGACGGGGCCGGTTTTCACCAGCCACACGTGGCGGTACAGGCCTGCGCCCTCGTAAAACCATCCTTCGAACTGGGAGGCATCCACCCGAACCGCGACCACGTTCCGACCGCCGCGTTTAGCCACATCTGTGATGTCATAACGGAAGCTGCTGTACCCGCTCTCATGGTGCCCAACGGAATAGCCGTTCACAAAAACCCGGCAATCCCGATAGGCGCCATCGAATTCAAGCCAGAGCCGATTGCCCTCGTCCACTTTGGGCAGGTCAAAAGCGCGACGATACCAGCCGACGTTGTTTTGCGGGAAACCGGGGCCCACCGGTTTGAAGCCGTGCGAACCGTCGGCTTTTTCATCGAAGGGCAGCTCGATTACCCAGTCGTGTGGCAGATTGAGTAGTCGCCAATCGGAATCCGAAAAGCCTGGGCGGGCAGGCCCGGTGCTGGAGCCGGCCTTGGCCAGGTCCTCGCCAGTTCCCCAGTCATTCCCAAGGTGGAACCGCCAGCCAAAATCCAGCAGCAGTCGTTCCCGTGGCGATTTAAGCTCATCCGCGGAGGCCGCCGGGGTTTGACCCGCGTTCAACCCGAGGGCCAATGAGCAAACCGAGCACCAATGGACAAACCTGCCACGATTCAAGTTCATGAGCCGGTTCTATAGCAGGTCCGGCCACAATGCGCAAAGCCTGATGGGGCTTTCGCGACGGCAATTGGTCCAACCCTAAAACCGGGGCATGCTATCGGGTTTTTCGCCGGTGTACCAGCGATAGTCAATACCAGCCGGTGTATAAGGGATCCTGCTGACTTGTCCGCCGACCCACAAAGTCAAACAGCCTTTGTTATGGCGCCACCAACCCATCGTGAGATCCGTCGGTGTGTAGAGGGCGGCATAGGCTGAGCCTGGTTGCCAGCGGCTCAAAATCTTCGAGCTTCCTGGAAAAAGCCCCAAGCTGTCGTCCGGTCCGGACATCAGCGGCTCGAACGAATCCTGGCAGAAAATTGTGCTGGTGGGGCTGAGATAACTGCTGATGCGCAACGGGCCAGTGGCGGCGTGGTCGTATTGGGCGTTGTGGCCGTTGTAGGGCAGGGTAAGGAATTGGCACTGTCCGTAGGTCGAATTGGCCCAGAACTCGTGCGGGTAGCCATAGCCTAGGTCGCGATAGTCATCCACCAGAGCTCCATCCGGACAGCCGAAAAGCTTTTTGTTGCCACCAAAATATTGGTAGTAGCCCAGGGCCCAATAGCCCTGGAAGTCCGTGGGGGGGCGTAAAGTGGTGGAGTTTGGGCCGAGCGTCCACTGGCCACCGTAAATGATTGAGCCGCCGGGGAGACAGGAATACGTGTCCCGGTTGTCGTCCGCATACAGGCGGGCGGCGATACCAATCTGGCGCAGGTTATTGCGGCATTGAGTGCCCTTGGCGCCCTCTTTGGCCCGCGCCAGCACTGGCAACAGCAAACTCGCCAGGATAGCGATGATCGCGATGACCACCCGGAGCTCGATCAGAGTGACACCGGGGAGGGCGCCGCGGCGTGGTTGAAGCATTGCCAGGCCACGGGAAGCACTTGCCGAATCACCCAACGCGGGGTTCGCAGGGGCTCGGCCTCCCGAAACGACAGAGGGTTTCAGACTTTTATTTGGCACAGCTTGATCAAATCGCCTGGATCCGGTTCCAGAAGCCATCGATTGTGCATAAACACTGCCAACAGTTGGTATTAGAAGCGAATGGCGGCGTTGCACCAGCAAAATCAATCCTCGCGCGTGGGACCTGGCACGCGAAAATGGCCCCACCTCAAGTGTGCAACCCTTTCCAATGTTCGCGTGAGACACGGATGTCTCAAATCGGAACGGGTTTAAAATTCGGTCACTGCAACAGGACACGATAGAACCGATGGGCCCGGGTCACCGGGTCCGAGACGATCGTTACCGTCCCATCGCCGGCGATGGTTGTTAGGGTCTGCCAATTTGCCGGGCTCAGCTCATCGGCCGCCTGGACCACGTAGCGGATGCCGGGCGTGGTGCTAACGGGCAGGTTCAGAGCCCCACCTGAAATGGAGGACCGCGCAAGATTCGCCTTGTCGGCGAGGGCGAGCGTCACGTTGGTCCCGTTGTAACGCGGCACCCACACCGTGCCGGCCAAAGGCGGAGCAGTGATCGTGGCGAAGGTGCCGCCCAGGTTAGCGCAGGTTAACACAGTGAACGTTTGCCCCGGCTGAGGGACGAAACCGTTGACGAACCTGAGCAGAAGTTGTCCATCCAACGAAGCGGCGCCGCCCACCGCGAATTGTTCGTACTCGCTTCCCGGAACCGTGCCGCCCACCGCCACGGCGAGGCTGGCTGAGGTGCCTTGTTGATAGGTTTTGCCCGTGCTGGTCGACAGAATTCCCAACGCGAGCCCGGGACTGACGCTGCCGGCGGTGTTGACAAGATTTGCGTCAATTGTCCCGGTGCCGGACAGGGTTCCGCCCAGCACCTTCAAAGTGGCGCCGCTCAGCGTCGCGCCTGGATCGACGAGGGTGGTTCCCTGGGTTTGGTTCCACGCCCCCTGGAATGCCAAGGTTCCGGATATGATTTCGAATTTGCCCGAGTTGTTGAAATCAGCGCCAACCGTGCTTAAGCCAATGGGAGATGAGTTGAGGAACGTCCCGGCATTGTTAAGAATCCCGCTGCCACTTGCCGGAGCTAGCCCCAACCCGACATTGGTTTGGAGGAGGAAGGTTCCCCCGACCAGATTGTTGATCATGGCGCTTTGAGCGAGCAGCAGATCGCCTTCAAAGACCACGCATGAGCCCGCGTTGTTGATTACGCATCCGGAGAGTTGCCGGCTGGTTCCGGTTCCACCGCCAATCCGCAGCATCCCCCCGGCATCGATGTCCAAACGGGCCAGGCTGGCCGTCCCGTTGCTCCAGGAAACCGTTCCTGCTTGAGTCGAGCCGCCGAGCACGTGCACCGAACCAGCCCCGCTGAGGGAACTGGCGACTGCCACGTTGCCGGGGAGCGCCGGCAATGATCCAGAAACCACACCACCGACCTGAGCGGTACCGTCGATCAAGGCGCCGCCGAGCCATCGGCTGGTCCCAGACCCCGTAAAGAGGCTGGTGACGCCACTGCTGACCTGGAAACGACCCGTGAAGACGAGCAGGGCATTGGGCGCTCCCGCCCGAAATTCACCCAAGCCGCTGCTGGACTGCCACTCCAGGCCATCGCCTAAAGTCAGGGTTCCCCCATCGACACTAATGGTGCCGCGGTTATCCACGGTCAGCAGACCCTTGGTGGAACCATGGATCCCAGCAGAGTTCGTAGAACTCAAGATTGCGCCCGGTTGAATGACGAGCTTGCTGGAAGGCGAGGATCCTCCAGCAATGATTGATCCGTCTGTGAGGGTTAGCTGGCCTGCATCTTCGAGGACCGCCCCTTGCGTCAGGGTTAGCAGGACGCCTGCTCCAGGACTGGCGGACCGGAAAATGGCCAATGCGCCAGGCTGCAGATTCAGGGTTGTGGCGCTGAGGGTGCAGTTGGTGCCCGCAACAGTCAGGGCCCCGACATTAATCAAGGAAAGAGCGAGGAGGCTCTCGTCGAGCATTTGGAAAGTCTGGACTTGGAAGGTGCCATTGGTAATGACCGCGTTGTCATGGCTGATGAGGGTGCCAAGCTGGATTGGCTTTCCAGGGGGAGCACCCGAGGCGTCGAGAGTCCCGTTGGCTCCTAGTTCCAACTGCGGAACCGCAATCGAATCATTGACCAGCCACTCAGCGGCGGCGGCCCCTTGGAACAATCGAACCGCGCCGGGGCCTGTGAACGTCGTGCCGGGGTTCAAAGCGTAGGTCCCGCCCCAGAACCACAGAACGGTACCTTGCGCCTGACGAAATTCTCCAGAGCTGACGCCTCCGAGCAGGTTGAGTTGGCCACCGCGCAGGTCCACCAGTCCGGTATTGTTGAAGTCAGGTCCCTGGCCGGAGTTGGTGACGCCGAATTGCGACACTCCAAAGCTCAGTTTTTGGAAGGTGCCAGCGTTGTTAAAGGTCCCTCCTCCGGCCGAGCTTGAAAAAGCGCCATCGGCTTGTGCCACGCACGTAGCCCCGGCTTGATTGTTAAACACAGCACCCTGACTGAAGCTCAGGGCGCCACCTGACAGGATGCAACTACCGAAGTTGGTAATGGCGCCGCCGGCGAGTTGGCGGCTGCTGCCACCGGCGCCACCGATAAACAAGGCGGCCCCGGGATCGACACTCAGGCCGGCCAGGGATATTGTGCCGTTACTCCAGTTTCCAACGCCGCCTTGGTTGGTGGTGCCCAGGAAATGTAGCAGACCGCTACCAGTCAGCGACTCGAGGATCTCCAAATTGCCCGGCCCAGCCAACTGGGTGCCGGAATCGATACCGCTGACCTGAGCGATGCCGTCGATGCCCGCTCCAGCAAGCCACCGGTTGGTTCCGGTCCCGGTGAACGAGCAGGTGACTCCGCTGTCGACGTGGAACGGACTGATAAAAAGGATCAGGGACGATGGTGTGGTAGCCCGGAACTCTTCGGAACCCGCGCTACTCTGCCAATCGATCCCGTCGATACAGCTCAAGGTGCCGCCGTCCACCCGGACGGTGCCGCTGTTATCAACGATGAGATGGCCCGTGGCGGCGCCACGAATCGTGGCTGAGTTGGTCGAGCTCAAAAGAGCTCCCGGTTGAATCACCAACCTACTCTGCGGCAAACCGCCGCCACTAATCTGCGAGCGATCGGTTAAACTGAGCGCTCCCCCGCTCTGGAACACCGAGCCTCGCGAAAGCACCAGCGAGCTTGCGGTTGCGGGGGCGACCGCCTGAAGGGTCCCGGAGGCAATCCCCAGGATGCTCAAAGTCGTTGCGTTCAATGTGCAGTTTGTCCCGCCCACTGTGAGCCCGACCAGTACGTTGACCGTTGAATTGTTGAGGCTGCTCCCGGTGAGCAATTGCAGGTTTTCTATGGCAACCGTGCCGTTGGTAATCGTAGCATTGTTGGTCGCGACCAGCGTTTGGACGCGCACCCCGGTCGCCTCCAGATCAACGAGACCAGTGATGATGGCTGACTCGTCCGCGAGCGGAACCCGGCCGGCGGGGACGAGGTTTCCGGTACTGTCGGTGGTAAACCAATTACCGAAGCTAAACCAACTGGGATCAAGGCCGCCTCCGGCCGCCGGTTGGGCCACAAAGGTCAGGGTGTCGCCCCAGGCCGCAGTGGCAAGCAGCCAACAAGCGCCGAGCACGGCAGTCACCCTATCGAGCCGTAATTTGTGAAGCTGCATTTGAATGTTTCCAGGAGAGCAATATGCAGGCCAAAGAATGCACGCAAGCATGCGTGTCCAATGCCACCAGGATCTGAGCGGTCTACCGGCGGAGCTGAGTCCCTCCTTGACGGAAGCAATGGAACCGCGGTGACGAGCTCTGCCCGTAACTGCTACTGTCCACGCCGGGATTTAGGGCGACGCCGTTTCAACCGCCCAGTGTTTAAAGGGTAGGCTGCCAAGGTCCGCCATGGCGGACCTATCCCGCTTTCGTAATCACCACTACGAAATTCGTCATGCGAGCGGGAGTAACATCACCCTCCCACAAGCGGCCATATTTCAGTTGGATCCGAGTTTTGCCTTCGCCCAGTGCTTTAAAGCTCAAAATTTCATGGCCCCCAGCACCCACGGCTCCCGGCCGGCCGCGTTTGTACTCGCTGCCCAGCAGCTTCAGCAACCGTTCATCGAGCGGCCGGGCAATGAGCCATTGATTCCCAGTTGAGGGATTTGATTCCAGGGAGATCTTGAACTCCTGACCGAGCGCTACTGTCATTGGCTTGACCTCGGCGGCTGGTCCTGCTGCGGCGCCTAGCAGCACCGACAAGAGGACGAGCAGGAACTTCATACCACTAGCTCGCAGGAGAAAAGTCCGTCGGTATCATGAGGAGCGACTTCACGCCGCCTTCGAGTGTGAGAGAGCCATCCTTTTCGGATTCCGCTTTAACTTTTATCCATTCCGGGTCGGCCCGGAACGCTTTGAAGGATTCCGCCCAGGCCTCGCGGTTTTTATGAGCCAGGATATAAATCAGAGTTTCACCGGCGCCATCTTTCTTCTCGACTGGCACCCAGTAGCCGATTTGGGCCATGCCATGTCGCGCAAACAGGGTCGTCGTGTGGTTTTTGAATCGCGCCAAAAGGTTCTCGAGCTTGCCTGCGGCAGCGTGGTACGTGCGCAACTCGTAAAGCTGGGGCGGGGCTGAGGTTTTCGGCGTAACGACCGGAGAAAAATCGGTGGCCTCGAGAAACACCGATTCCACTTTGCCGACCAGCTTTCCAGTTCGCTCGGATTCCTTGGCGACCGCTTGCCACTCGGGGTCGGCAGAGAACGTCTTCCACGACTTCTCCCGCGCTTCTCGGCTGGGGAAGGCAAGCAGGTAAATCAGCTTGTTTTCAGCATTTGTCTCCGGCAGCCAGTAACCGATGTTGGCCATGCCGTGCTGCTCGAAAATGCGGGTGGTGTGACTTCGGAAGCGCGACAGCAGGTCGTCGAGTTTGCCCGGCGCGGCGTAGTAGGTACGGAGCTCAAAAAACCGGGTTTCGGTTTGTGCCGCCGGTGAGCTAAAAAGAGAAACCAACAATGTCGCCATCAGCAGAAAAAATCGCATAAGCCAGGAATGTTCACCAACGCACTATGCGACCGCGAACGGGGCGCGTTGTCAAAGGAAAAAGATGGGCGCAGAGGTTGATCCTGACCCTGGCTGCGGTTAAACTGGCGCCCAACAATCCACGGGGTAACAACTATGAACAAATACATCGTAGAATTCATCGGCACATTTTTCCTTGTTCTGACCATCGGTTGCTGTGTCGTCATTGGGGGGGCTGGTGTCATCGCGCCTTTGGCCATTGGTTCGGTATTGATGGTCATGATTTACGCCGGAGGCCACATCTCGGGCGGGCATTACAATCCGGCGGTAACACTGGGCGTCTGGATCCGTGGCCGCTGCGCGATGAGCGAGGTAGTTCCCTACTGGGTTTCGCAGGTGATCGGTGCCGCCCTGGCGGCGGTGGCGCTCAACTATCTCAAAGGGGATGCTTCCCCCAAGCCAATGGTTGTGAGAATCGGTCCGGCGCTGCTCGCGGAATTCCTGTATACGTTTGCCCTGGTCTACGTTGTGATAAACAGTGCCACCGCCAAAGGGACGGCGAACAACTCCTTTTACGGTTTGGCCATCGGGTTCACGGTGCTGGCTGGAGCGTTTTCGGTCGGCAGCATTTCGGGGGGAGCGTTCAATCCCGCGGTGGCGATCGGCATCTCCATCATGGGGCTTTCGGCCTGGCCCAACCTGTGGATCTATTTGGTGTCCAACCTCGCGGGCGGGCTCGTTGCCGGGCTGACTTTTAAGTACCTCAATCCTCAGGACAAATAGGCATCAGGTTTTTTGCCGCTGCCAGGAGGCAATCACTTCGTCGCAGAGCGCCTCCACTTTGGGGCTGAGGTTTTGCTGGCCGGGCTGACTGCGCAGCCAATCCACGGATTCACGCACGCCAATCCGAAACGGTTTGCGACACTTGAATTCAGGGACACACGCCTTGATTTTTGAGTTGTCGAACACACCCGGATGGGCTTTGTCGCCTTTGAGCGCTCCGATCATCTGCGGGGCAATTCCGCAGATGAAGTCGGTGGGCACCTGGATGATCACGGGAGCTGAGGCGCCCACCGCCTCCGCGATTTCCTTGACGATTTCATTCCACGTCAAAACCTCGTCGCTGGTGATGTGAAAAGCGTCGCCGATTGCTTTGGGGTTGCCGGCCAACCCCGCCAAGCCCACCGCAAAGTCAGAGGCGGCGGTGAGCGTCCAGAGGTTCTCGCCGGCATCCGGGACGAAGACCGGCTTACCCTGCGCCAGACGCGCGGCGAATGTGAAGCTCGAACTCGAGACCGGGTTAGGGACCCAGATTTTTGAGTAGGTGTGGGAAGGGCGCACGATGGTGGCCGGGAAGCCGGTCTCGCGATGTTGCTGGCGCAGCCATTCCTCGCAGGCCAGTTTCTTTTGGGCGTAGTCCCACCAGCCGTTTCCCAGCGGCGCATCCTCGGTCAACGGCAGTTTAGCCGGAGGTTTGGCGTAAACGGTGGCGGAGCTGATAAAGAGGTATTGTCGAACAACGCCTTGGAAGAGCCTGAAATCGAGCTCGAGGTCGGCCACTTCATAACCCAGGAAATTCACGACCACATCCGGCTGCAAGCCCCGAAGCGCGCCCTGCATGCTGGAGAGATCCTTCCGGTCCCCGACCACCGCACGGTACTGGGTTGGAACCGCGCTGCGCCCGCGGGTGAGCACCACGATATCGTGGCCGCGCTCGTGGAGCAACGCCGCGCAGTCCGTCGAGATGTTGCCCGTGCCGCCGATGAAAAGGATTTGCATGGTTCGGAATGATAGGCCCAAAAAAGGGGTGTGAGCTATACGAAAGTCCTCGGGTTACCCACGTAGCACATCGGTAGGCTATCCAGCAGCTCCGTCAGTATGTCAGCGGGTCCCGTGCTGCTTGCCAGGCCTGTGGGATTGCGGGATATTCCGAGTTCACATGACCAACAATAAGGTGCCGCAACCGCTGCCAACCGCGCGTCTGGCGGAGCCGCGCCGAAAAACGGGTGGCCAGTTGCGCCTGCGGGTGAGTGCGACCGCGGAATCCGTGCTGCGGGCAGGGCATCCCTGGCTTTTTGCCGAGAGCATTCGGAGCCAAAACCGGCCGGGAGAGATGGGAGAGCTTGGGGTGGTTTACGATCGCAACGACCGCTTCCTCGCACTGGGATTGTTCGACCCGAGCTCGGCCATTCGCCTGCGCGTGTTACACGCCGGAAAACCTCAGCTCGTGAATCGGGCTTTTTTGCGAGAGCGCCTGGAGCGGGCGCTGCAGCGGAGGAATGGCTTGTTCGATCCGCAAACGACCGGCTTCCGGTGGGTTCACGGGGAAAGCGACGGCTGGCCGGGCCTGGTATTGGATCGATACGACACGACCCTGGTGCTGAAGCTCTATACTGCGGCCTGGTTGCCCTGGCTCGGTGAACTGGCTGAGATGATCGGCGACCGCTTGCGCCCGGAGAGACTCGTGCTCCGGTTGAGCCGCAATGCGCAGGAGTTCGCCAGGCAACGCTATGGCCAAACCGATGGGCAAGTGTTGCGAGGGACCGACCCTGGCCAGGCGGTGGCTTTTTTAGAGACGGGTTTGCGGTTCGAGGCCGACGTGGCGCGTGGACAGAAGACCGGCTTTTTTCTCGATCAACGTGAAAACCGGCGCCAGGTTGAGACTTTGGCGGGCGGGCGGGTGGTGCTCAACGCGTTCAGTTTTTCGGGCGGCTTTTCGCTCTATGCAGCGCGGGGTGGCGCGCGCTCGGTTTTGGACCTGGATATCAGCCCGCATGCGCTGGCTGCGGCTGAACGGAATTTTGCGCTGAATCAATCCGAGGTCACGGTGCGCCAGTGCCGCCAGGAACGAATCCCGGCCGATGCCTTCGAGTGGCTGGCCGCGCACCCGACGCGCCAATTCGATCTAATCGCGCTCGATCCTCCCTCGTTTGCCAAGCGGGAAGCCGAACGCGCTGGCGCTATTTCCGCTTACCGCAGGCTCGCCGCGCTCGGGATCCACCACCTCAAACCCGGAGGCATCATCCTCGCCTGTTCCTGTTCGGCCCACGTGTCGGAGGACGAGTTTTTCGGGGCCGTTCGAACCGCGGCGGCGAATTCGAACCGCGGTTTCACGGAACTGGCCCGGGCCGGACAACCGGCGGACCACCCCGCTGCCTTCGCCGAGGCCAGGTACCTGAAAGCCACGTACCTCAGGGTCAATTAGGCTTCAATTGGAGCACCATTGCCGCGACGAACGCCTATCTCGTTGGATGCTTATCATCAACACTGCTTATCCTCGCCGCGCTCGGCCTTGATTGCCCGCAAAAAGTTCAAAAGCGCTTGCCATGGCCGCGACGGGGAGTCATAGTGCGCGCCAGAACTTGATATCTTTATGGCAGACGTCGCAAACAAATACCCCGAAAGCATAGCCGGCAAATACTACGTCGATAACCAGTGCATCGATTGCGATCTCTGCCGCGAGACCGCCCCCGATAATTTCAAGCGCAATGAAGATGGCGGCTATTCCTTCGTTTACAAACAGCCGGAATCGCCGGAAGAGGAAGCCCGGTGCAAGGAAGCCAAGGAGGGCTGCCCGGTGGAAGCGATCGGCGACAACGGCGCTTAGGGCTCAAACCGTTTGAACTTCAGATTTCGCCCGCAGCGACCTGTTGCGGGCTTTTGCTTAGCGAGGGGCGGGAAGCTTCCTCCGCAACAGGTCGAACGCTTGTTGCGCCGTGACCTGCTTGAAGGTCTCGCGATCGAACGGGTTAAACTTCCGTTCCACGATCGTGCTGAAGGGACCCGCCAGCGCGATGAAAACCGTTCCGACCGGCTTGGTCTCGGTGCCGCCGGAAGGTCCGGCAATCCCGGTCACCGCTAGAGCGTAATCGGCGCCCGTTTCTCGGCAAGCCCCTTCCGCCATTTCTCGGGCGACCGGCTCGCTGACCGCCCCATGTGCATCGAGGCTCGTCGCCCGAACGCCGAGGAATTTTCCCTTGGCCGCATTGCTGTAGGTGACTAATCCGGCCAACAACACGGCGGAGGCACCCGGGACGTTGGTCACCCGGTGCGCGAGGCAGCCGCCGGTGCAGGATTCGGCGAGAGAAAGCGTTTGGTTCAGCGTGTTCAAGCGCCGGACAATGGTCGCCTCGATCTCCTCCTCGCCGTGGCTGTAAAGAAAATCCCCCAGTCGCTCGCGCACGATCGCTTCGGCGCGATTCACCAGGGCCTCGGCATCCGCAGTCCGAGCCGCCAGGCGCACATCCACCTGAGCCGGGCGTGCGCAGTAGCCAAGCTCGAGCCCCAGTTGGACCAGCGGCTGCAAAGGCGCGCTCACACGCTCCTCGACGACGGATTCCCCGATGCCGGTCGCGCGGAGCGTACGGCAAACGAACGCCGCGGGCAGCGACAGCACCCGCCGGAGCAACGGCACGACCGCGTCCTTGAACATGGGGCGAAGTTCCCGCGGTGGCCCGGGCAGCATGACCAGCCAACTGGCTTTGCTCGCCCGAAACGGATTTGGCCGAACCTCCATGGCCAGGCCAGGCGCTGTACCGTGGGGATTGGGTAGCACCAGAGCACCCTCGGGGACGAGGGCCTGGACCCGGGTCCGTTCGGGCATCCGGCGCTGGCGCGATTCGAAGAACTCCGTAATGTGGGCCAATATTTCCGCGTCCTCGCGCAGGGTTTTACCGAACATTGCCGCGATCAGGTCCCGGGTGAGATCATCCGAGGTCGGGCCCAGGCCGCCGGTGGTGATGACCAGGTCTGCCCGGGCGAGCGCCTCGCCGACCGCGGCGGTGATGTCCGTTCCGGTATCCGGCACCGCCACCTGGCGGGACACGAGATAGCCCAAATCCGCAAGCTGGCGGCAAAGCCACTGCTGATGTGTGTTGAGCACCCGTCCGAGCATGAGCTCGCTGCCAGTGTTGACCAGTTCGATAATCATGGACGCGATTTTCCGGTTGGACACCGCGAGTTGCAAGTCCCGGTTTTGAATCGCTCTGCTCTGCTCATCGACGCCAATCTGTTGATGGGGCAATAGAGGAAAGCCGGCCATAAGACGCGCCGGCGGGCCGCGGTCCTTGGCGCGGCTGGACCAGGCCCGCGTTGACTTGGCGCCAAACCGGACTCTATACTGCCACCATGGTAGACGCCGGCGCCAAGTGCCCCAAGCAGCGGTTTATGGATTTTCTCGCCGGCAAACACTTGCGCCTGACGTCCCAGCGCCGCACCATTATCGACACGGCGTTCGGCACGCGTCGGCACTTTACCGCCGAGCAACTGCTCGCCTGGGCTCATCGCCGCGACAAGTCGGTCTCGAGGGCCACTGTGTATCGCACGCTTCCGCTCCTGACGGAGAGTGGGTTGGTCCGGGAAATGGACTTTGGAAAAGATTACAAGTTTTACGATCCCAATTACGCCGAACATCCCCACCACAACCACATCATTTGCCAGGACTGCGACAAAATTGTGGAGTTCGAGAGCGAGCAGCTCAAGCAGCTCGAAAACCAAATCAGCCAGCGCCTCGGTTTCTCCGTGCAAGCTCACCGCCTCCAAATCACGGCGCATTGCGAGGAATTCAAGCAGCGCGGCTCCTGCAAGAAAAAGGGGGAATGAAGAGGCGTCGCCTCCCATGGAAACCAAGCCGACTGGGCTCGCGGCTGTCCTGCAAACCGACACGCCGCAATTATTCGAGGCGGCGGTGCTGCGGGCCTGCGAGTTATTGCGTGCCGGGCAGGCCGTAGCCTTGCCCACCGAGACGGTCTATGGCCTGGCGGCCAACGCCTGGGATCCCGACGCTGTCGCCCGGATCTTCGAAATTAAAGGCCGGCCGGCCCAGAATCCGATCATCGCGCACGTGGCCAGTTTGGAATTGGCGAAACGTTGCTCGACCCAATGGCCGCCCCTCGCCGATCGCCTGGCGAGGGCTTTCTGGCCAGGCCCACTTACTCTCGTACTGCCACGGGCTCAAACTATCCCCGAGATCCTCACGGCAGGTGGATCGACGGTCGGGATCCGGTGGCCCAGCCATCCTTTCATGCAAGCGGTCATCCAACGGTGTGGCTTCCCGCTGGCGGCCCCGAGCGCAAACCTGTCCAACCGCGTCTCGCCCACCAACGCTCGCCACGTGCTGCAGCAGTTAGGGCACAAGATTTCCTTGATTGTGGATGGCGGCCAATCGCAGGTCGGCATTGAATCGACCGTCCTGGATCTCTCGGCATCGCCCCCCCGGGTACTGCGCCCTGGAATGATTCAGCCCGAAACGCTGCTGGCGGTGACGGGCGAATTAGGCCTCGGCCCGGGTCCCGGCTCGGACACTTTGAAGAGTCCCGGCTTGCTGCGGCAACATTACGCGCCGCGCGCGAGGTTAATTCTCTGGGCCTGGAACAACGACTCGGACCTTCGGACGCTACTCAAGGAGCGTGGTTTTAATCGCTCCAAAACCCACATTATCGCCCACACCCGGATCCCCTCCGCGCTGGATTTCGGCGGGGTCTGTGTTATCCCGCGTGATGCCCAGGCCTTTGCGCGCGCCATTTACGCCCAATTACACGAGTGCGACGATGCGGGGGCCGACTTGATTGTGGTGGAGGCCTTGCCAGAAACAAATGAATGGCAGGCATTGTCCGATCGTCTGAACCGGGCGGCCGCGATCTGAACCGGTCCGTGACACTTTGCCAGGGCAGAACTGTCTGAAGAGGCGCAGGGCAAGCACGCTTGCGCACATTTTGCTGAAACAAAGCGGCAACTGCGAGTGTCTTGGATGCTGACGAGTCGGCGAGACCTGCCGGAAGAACGTTGTTCCGTTTGGACTCGATCCGATCGGCCATGAAGGTGGCCGGGCTGGAACCGAAAGTCCGATCAAAGCCGGCGGAAGCGGTTTCCGCGCCAAAACACGTTCACTGGACCAGTAGAAACTAATGGGCATCTTTGGACTGGTATCAGGGTTTGTTTGACGAAACGAAGCTGATGCCCCAATCTCCGCACACGATGAGACTCTTGAGAATTCTGTTGGTCCTGGCCAGTGCCGGAACCGTGGCAACGGCTCAAACGAATGCCGCACCGGAAGTACGCCAGCTTTCGCTGCAAGATTGCATCCAGCTCGCGCTGCAGCACAACCTCGACCTTCAGATCGATCGCTACAACCCCCAGATCGCTCTCTTTAACCTCAAAGGTGGTTACGGCGCCTACGACCCCGCTTTCAACCTTTCTGGGCAACACGACCATAACGAAGCGGGCAGCCAAATCCTCGCCGGCGGCTTCGGTATTCCGGGCTCCGTTGCGGATGATAACGCCTTTAGCGGTGGGATTAGCGGAGCCCTTCCCATCGGAACGACGTACAACCTCTCCGGTAACACCCGGGACCAGTACGGCGACAGTTTCGGTCTGAGCACTAACGGCGTCTTTGCCAATTCCTTCGAAAATAGCAGTGCTGCGGCCTCCCTCAACGTCAATCAGCCGCTGCTCAAAAATCTCTGGATGGATAACAACCGGCTGGTCATCTACATCGCCAGGAACCGGCTCAAGTACTCCGAGGTGCTGCTCAAGCTGCAGATCATGCAGACGATCACCACTTTGGAACAGGCTTACTACGACCTGATTTATAATCGGGAAAATCTGACCGTCCAGCAAAAGGCTGTCGAGCTCGCAGAACGCCTGGTTATGGAAAACCGAAAGCGGCTTGAAGTTGGAGCGTTGGCGCCGCTGGATTTGCAATCGGCTGAAGCCCAGGCCGCCTCGAGTCGGGCAGCGGTGATCGCTGCCAGGAGCCAGTTCGATACCCAGGAGCGCCTGCTCAAATCGTTGGTCACCGATAGCTACTCGACCGAATGGGCGAACGTCAGCCTCGATCCAGCCGCCAAGCTCGCGGCTCCGGCTCCGGTGCTTAATCTGCAGGATAGCTGGGCCAAGGGCCTGACTCAAAGACCCGAATTGTTACAGGCCAAACTGGACGTCGAACGGCTGGGCATCCAATTGAAGTATGACAAGAACCAACTCTGGCCTGAACTGGATGTGTTCGGCACTTACGGCTTTAATGGCTCGGGTAAGGAGTTCAGCGATGCCTTCGCTGATCTCAAAACGACGGACCGGCCATTCTATACCTATGGTGGCAAGATCACCGTGCCCCTGTCCAACACCAGAGCCCGGAACAGTTATAAGGCCGATAAGGCCAACCTGCAACAGGTCGTGCTCACGCTAAAGCAACTGGAACAAAACACCCTCATCCTGATTGATAACGACATCGGAACGATCCGCGCCAATTAC
>JANXQE010000289.1 GCA_025356925.1 Limisphaerales bacterium
TGCTCCCGAGCGATACGATGATGGTGTCTTTGTTGGCAACGGCCAGCACCTTGCCTGGGGACGCGCGGAGGTGACTATCCAATCAACTCAGGACGAAAAAAGCAAGGTGTCCTACGCCGGCGACAACGAAGTGAAGCCCGGCTGGGTCGTTAAGGCGAAGTAACCGATTCAGGCCAGCAATCCCTGTACTACCTCGCCCTCGACATCGGTTAGCCTGAAATCCCGCCCCTGGAAGCGGTAGGTCAGCTTCGTGTGATCGAAACCCAGCAAGTGCAGGAGCGTCGCGTGCAGGTCATGAACGTGCACCTTATCCTTGACCACATGGAAGCCCAAGTCGTCCGTTTCCCCCCAGGTGATGCCCGGCTTGATACCGCCTCCCGCCAACCAGAGACTGAAAGCCTGAGGATGGTGATCACGCCCTAGCTTTCGCCCCACGTCAGGGTTGCTTTCCACCATCGGTGTGCGACCGAATTCCCCGCCCCAGAGGACAATGGTATCGTCCAGCAACCCCCGCTGCTTAAGGTCCTTGATCAGAGCGGCGCTCGCCTGGTCGGTCTTCCCGGTCTGCTCCTTTACTCCCTTTACCACTTCGCTGTGATGATCCCAACCCTCGTGGAAAAGCTGTATGAACCTCACACCTCTTTCGATCAGCCGCCGCGCCAGCAAACAGTTCATCGCAAAAGACGGTTTGCCTGGCTCGACTCCGTACATTTTCAACGTCTCTGGAGATTCTTTCGTAATGTCCATCAGCTCCGGAGCGCTCGACTGCATCCGGGACGCCATCTCAAAGGAATTGATTCGCGTCGCAATTTCCGGGTCCCCAACCACACCCAGATGCTTCTCATTTATTTCCTTAATTAAATCGAGCGTCCGCCGCTGCATTTTGTCGGTGATTCCCGCCGGGTTCGAAAGATAAAGCACGGGGTCGCCAGTCTTGCGGAACTGCACGCCTTGGTAAAAAGTCGGCAGAAAACCACTCCCGAACAGCGCCCCGCCGCCGCTCAATCCGTTGGCGGAGTTCATCACGACGAAGCCGGGCAAATTCTGTGCCTCGCTGCCCAACCCATACAGCACCCAGGAACCGAAACAAGGCCGGCCGAACTGGGTTGAACCCGTTTGCATCAGCACTTGCGCGGGCGCATGGTTGAACGCGTCCGTCGTCATCGATTTGACGATGGCGATGTCGTCAGCCACTTCCGCCAGGTGCGGCAATGCTTCCGAGAGCTCCGCGCCGCAGCGGCCTTGCTTGGAGAACTTGAACTCCGAGGCGTACAACGCCGCGTCGGGTTTAATGAAGGCGTACTTCTGCCCCATCACGACCTCCTCCGGGACCGGCTTGCCATTGTACTTCGCCAACGAGGGCTTATAGTCGAACAAATCCAATTGGCTCGGCGCCCCGCCCATGAACAGGTAGATGACGCGTTTTGCCTTGGGCTTAAAAGGCGGCTGCTTGGGCGCCAGGGGATTTGAGGCTCGCGGCGCCGCGGCTCCGATCGCGTTCTCAGTGCCGAGTAATGAAGCCAGAGCCACCGACCCGAGACCCACTCCGCATTGCCGAAAAAACCAGCGACGCGTGATCAGCCTGGCGTATTCAGCCCGCAATTCGTGTTGGAGATTCATTCTCTTGTTATGGTTTCGTCGAGGTTCAAAATCGTGCGGCTAACCATGGCCCAGGCCGCCGCTTTGTGCAGGTTTACGTCCGGAGGCATATTCGTCAGGTCAGCGCTCGAGACCTTCACCGCATCTGCCGTGTCGTTTTCGAAGTGGTCGTACTGTTCTTGCCAAAACCTCAATAATTTCTCCAATTCGTCATGGTCCGGATATCGGCCGGTGCACAATCGGAACGCATAACGCGCCCGCGCGCGATTGTCGGGCCCCGCTTCTTTCATCACGCGCAGCGCGAGTGCTTGCGCCGCTTCCACAAACGTCCGTTCGTTCAACGTCGTCAGCGCCTGGAGTGGCGTGTTCGACCGCATCCGCCGGGTACAGGCGGTGTCGCCCGCCGGCACGTCGAACGCCGTTAACGTCGGGAACGCCAGCGACCGTTTCCAGAAAGTGTACAATCCCCGCCGATACCGATCTTCACCTTTGGTCTCTGGCCAACTAAAGCCTCCGTACGAAGTATCGCCCACGCTTGCAGGTATCGGCGGGTAGACGCTCGGCCCGCCGATTTTCGGATTGAGCAGCCCGCTGACTGAGAGTGCGATGTCCTGCACCGACTCCCCTTCCACGCGCAGCCGCGGCGCGCGCTCGAGCAACCGATCGAACTGGTCTCTCGCGTAAACCTCCGGTGCAACGTGCGAGGACTGCTGATACGTCGCCGAATTCACAATCAGCCGGTGAATATGTTTCATACTCCAGGGCCGCGCCGCGGTTGGCCTGACGTGCCCCAATTCCGAATCCGGCGCGGCTGGCCGCATAAACTCGCACGCCAGCCAATCCAGCAACTCCGGGTGCGAGGGCGTTTCCACCCGTGTACCGAAATCTTCGGGCGTCGTCACCAGGCCTTGGCCGAAGTATTCCTGCCAGATTCGGTTCACGATTACCCGAGCCGTCGTCGGACTCCCAGGGTCCACGATCCACTTGGCTAACCCAAGCCGGTTCCGCGGTGCCCCGGCCGGAAACGCGTGGAGAAATCCCGGCACGCCCGGCTCAACTGCGTCCGCAGGACGCAGCCGGTCACCCCGCGTGAAAATGTGGGTTGTGCGCGGCCGCGCGCGCTGGCGCAACACCATCGTCGTAGCCGGGCTCGGCCAGGTCGCCCACGCCTTGTCGATTTCCTTGTTCAGCTCCGCGCAGTCCGGATCGGACAACCGGAAGATGCTGAACAGCTCGCGCTTTTGCTCCGGTGTCCGCTGCGGGGCTGGGATCTCCAGCAGTCGATGCTGGGCGGACGAGAGCGGGTCGACCGACAACGGCGACGAGTCGGTCGTGGCGCTCAACCGTAGGCTGCCCAATAGATGACAATCCAGCTTGCTGTCAACGTCCAGCCCGTTGTTTTTGTCATCTCCGTTGAAAGTTTGGTGCACGGTGAGCAGGAGTCGCACGCCACCCGGCAGGGTCACCGGCTCGTCACACTCAAACACGGCGTAGTGGTTCTCGTTGCGATGTTCCGGTGTCGTGCTTGGCGTCCAGCCCCCTTTCTCCGTATTCCCATCGATGGCATTTGTGATTCCAAACCCTGGCGCTGCAACATCAGCTAACGCGCGCTTGAAATTGATCTTGTTGGTGACCGTCGGATTTTCCAGCGAATACGTTTCCGCCGTAAACTCTTTGACGAGGAAACTCCCCTTGCCGACCTCTCCCGGTCCACCGTAAATCAAATTCGGATTGGTGAGGGCTTCCAATCGGAACCCGGTGATGTTGGTGAGCTTGGTGTCGATCCAGACCCTCATCACGCCGCCTGCCGTCACGTCTCCGCCACCCAGCAAAGACAGGTCGTCTTGCTTTTCGAACTTTGTCCCGAAGTTCTCCCACACTGCAGGGTCCAGCACCATCCAGTGTCCGGTTCCGCTGGTAAGCCCTTTGCCCCAGGCGTCCATCCGCTCAGTAACGTTGGTCAACTCTCCCATTGCTCTGGTTTCGAGGGCATGAATCTCGCCCATGATCTCCTCCCGCTTTCGGGTTTGCTCAGCCGTTGGCACTTCCAGGAAAGCTTCGTCGTCGTTATTCAGGAAAGAGTAAAACTGGTAGTAATCCTTTTGGGTGAACGGGTCGAACTTATGGTTGTGACACTGGCAACAGTTGACCGTCAGTCCGAGGAACGCCTTGCCGACGGCATCCACGCGGTCGATCAGAGCCTCGACGCGAAACTGCTCCGGTTCGATGCCACCCTCCTGGTTGAGCATCGCATTGCGCAGGAAGCCCGTAGCGACCTGCTGATCGACTGTCGGATTTGGCAACAGGTCGCCAGCGAGCTGCTCGATGGTAAACTCGTCGAACGGCAGGTCGCGGTTGAGCGCCTGGATCACCCAATCGCGATACGGCCAAATCGAGCGCGGCCGGTCCTTTTCGTAACCGTTGGTATCCGCGTACCGCGCGGCGTCCAGCCAGTGGCGGCCCCAGAACTCACCGTAATGGGGTGATGCCAATAGCCGTTCGACCACCCGCTCGTAAGCATCTGGCGCCCGATCCTTCAGGAATTCATCGACCTCCTTTGGCGTTGGCGGTAAGCCTGTCAGGTCCAACGTAACCCGGCGAATCAAGGTCGCGCGATCGGCCTCGAGTGAGGGTCGCAGCTTCTCTTTCTCCAGCCGGGCTAGGATGAAATCATCAATCGGATTCCGCGCCCATTTTTTCCGCTCAACCTCGGGCACCGGCGGGCGCACGGGAGCCTTAAAAGCCCAATGGTTCCGTTTGTCGGCTGCTTTGGCCGCGACCAACTCAACCCACGCCGCTCCCTGGTCGATCCAGGCCCTAAGCAAGCCGATCTGTGCCGCAGTCAGCCGCTCGCCGCGTGGCGGCATAATCGTATCAGGTTCCAGCCCACCCACTAATTTAATCACCCGGCTGGCCTCGCTATTGCCAGGGACGATGATCGCGCCGTGCTCTCCTGTCTTGAAAGCGCTCGCCTTGATATCCCAGCGCAGCTCGCCTTTCTGTTTGTCCGGACCATGGCAGGAGTAACAGTTGGCGGAGAGTATTGGTTGAACGTCCTTGACGAAGTCCACCACCCTCGATGCTGCCGGAGGCAGCTCTGCGGGTGCGGAAACGGCAGCCCTTGATGACAAGCACGTTGCCACCGAGACGCATCCGCCCAGAACGATGATCCGGAGAGACAAAGCGAAGCCTCGATCAGAGGTTTGCCGAAGAATACCTAAACTCATATCACCGAAGCCTTCGTCCACGTTGCGCCTCAGCAAGGCTTTAAAGCACGTATGTGGCTATCACAAGGACGTTTGATGTAATATATTATTCAAACCCAACCCCCAGGCAAGCCTTAAGCCCAAGGTTGACCCTCCATCACTCCACTGCCTCCTCACCTGCGTCAGAGAACCAATTCCAAGTAGATGACGTCGAGCCAGCGGCCGAACTTGAAACCGACTTGCCTGAACTGCCCGACCTTCTGAAATCCGAACCGGTCATGCAGTGCGACGCTGGCCGCCTGTTCCGCGTCAATGCCCGCAATGATGGCGTGGTGCCCAAGTCCTCGGGCGCGGACGATTAGGTCGTTCAAGAGCAGCGAACCCACGCCGCGGCGATGATGCTGGTGGTGGACATAGACTGAATTCTCAACCGTCCGGCGATAGGCGGAGCGCGGGTGGTAGGCCGAGAGCGAGCCCCAGCCGACCACCTCGTCGTTCACCTCGGCGACGACCACTGGGTGTTTGGCGCCGTGCTGGCCGAACCATTGCCGACGGCTCGCGGTTGTTTCGGGCTCTTCCTGATACGTGCAGGTCGAATGCCACACGTAGTGGTTGTAAATATCGTTGACGGCGGTGAGATCGGATCTCACCGCGCGTCGAATGACGACTGCGGCTGAGTAGCTTTTTGGCGCGCGATTCAATGCGGTTTTCGCTTTCATCGTGGTCAGTTCGAGGGCCGCAATCCTAACGTTCCGGACAGCCTTGGCAACCCGGATACGAATACCCTTTTTCGATTGGATGCGGGTGGCCGCATCCGATACGATTTCGGGTTCAATGAAAAACGATATTACGCCGGAACGCATCATGCAGTGTGCCTGGGGCTATGCGCCGACTCTGATCATACAATCGGCGCTGCAGCACGGCATCTTCGATGCGCTCGACGATTCACCAAAGACCGTGGACGAACTCGCGCTGGCCACCGCGACCTCCAAACGCGGGCTCACCGCCATCCTCAATGCCCTGGTAGGCCTGCAATTTCTGACGCGGTCCGGCGACCGCTATTCGTTGACGCCAGAAAGCGCCGCGTTCCTCGTTTCCACCAAGCCCGGTTACCATGGCGCCTTTTTCCGGCATACCCTCGAGCAAATCCTGCCGCGATGGCAACAACTGCCGGAAGTGGTGCGTAGCGGCAAGCCGGCACGGGCGGTCAACGATCAGGAGCAAGGCGCGGAGTTTTTCGCCGGCTTTGTTGAAGCGCTCTTTCCCATGGCCTACCCGGCCGCACGCGCCCTCGGCGAGCATCTCGGGATTAGCAAAGCCAGCGGGCCGGTGAAAGTGCTCGATCTCGCCGCCGGGTCCGGCGTGTGGGGCATTGCGTTGGCGCAACAATCGCCGAACGTCCGCATTTCTGCCGTGGATTGGCCGGCGGTTTTGGAGACCACCAAACGGGTGGCAACCCGGCACGGAGTGGCCGATCGACTTACCACCATTGCCGGCGATTTGCTGGATGCGAATTTCGGTTTCGGTTACCAGGTCGCGATCCTCGGCCATATCCTCCATAGCGAAGGTGAGAAGCGCAGCCGCCAATTGTTGCGCAAGACGTTCGATGCGCTCGCGCCCGGAGGCACCATCGCGATTGCGGAATTCGTTCCAAATGACGACCGCACCGGACCACCCAACGCCCTGATCTTCGCAGTCAACATGCTGGTCAACACGGAAGACGGCGACACCTTCACGTTCCGCGAGATGAGTCATTGGCTGTCCGAAACCGGTTTCGTCCAGCCTCGCCAACTCGAAGCGCCTGGTCCTTCGCCGCTCATCCTGGCAACCAAGCCCTGAGCCTCAGCACGGCTGTCGACGTCACGGGCGAACGCTTTTCCAGGTCCGAGCGGAAAGCGCTCAATCACGCGCCAGCGCCCGTTTGTCCTTGCCGAAAGTGTGCGCTTGGTCCACTATACTTTCGCTCACCGGGAGCATCCCGTCCGCGGAAATGGGCTCAGCCCACCGGCTTATTAAACATATGATCAACCTGACTTCTTGCCCGGAGATTGCGGACGAACGGGCGCAACACGGGAAGAAAGGTTATGACAACAGTATCCAGGGATCTGCCTCGACAGCCTCATCTCGACATTCCGAAACGAGAAGCGCGCGAACTGCTTAAGGCCTGGCGCGCGGCCCAACCCGAAGCCCTCGACCGGATTCGCCGGCGTCATCCAAAGTTCCGCGCGGCGGAGCATCCATCGATTAGGGCCGGAACGTTCCGTTTGAGCGACGCACAGCTCGTGATCGCTCGCGAGTACGGGTTTTCACATTGGACGGAGCTAAAGGAACGGGTTCAGTCGAACACACTTGCCGGTCAACTAGAAGCTGCTATCCGCGGCGACAACCGCGATGAAGTGGTTCGGTTGCTTCGTGAGAACCCCACGCTACTGCATGTGCCGGTCCGGAGCGGAAATTGGGGCCCACCCATGAGCCATGCCGCAAACCTCGGGCGGCTCGAAATTATTAGAGCGGTAGCGGAGCTCGGAGCACGGGATTTCCAGCACGCATTCGACCGCGCCTTGCTGCAGGGAAAGGTCGAATGCGCCAAGTGGCTGCACGAGCACGGCGGGAGACTGACACCCGGAATCGTCATGGGCGCATGCGAAACGCTCAACGCGGCCGGGTTGCGGTTTCTTTCCGACTTGAACGCCCCCTTCACCGATGCACACGGCAATCGATTGGCACCGCTCGCCCTGGTGCTCGAAACCTACTGCCGAAACCCCGTCGGCAAACACGAGGTATTGGAAGTCTTCGCTCAGCGTGGCTACGAACTCCCGGATACACCGATGATGGGGTTCCACCGCGGACGGGTCGATAGACTGAAGGAATACTTGCGAACGAATCCGAGCCTGGCCGAGCGCCGATTCAGCTACCGAGAGATTTACCCGCCCGAGCTGGGTTGCGCCGACGATGGCCGCTCGGGCATGGGCGGAACCCCAGTGGATGGAGCCACGCTGCTGCACCTCGCGATCGAGTTTGATGAATGGGAAATCTTCAACCTGCTCCTCGCACATGGAGCAGACGTCAACGCGCGGGCGTCGGTCGATGACGTGGGGTTTGGCGGCCAGACTCCCCTCTTCAATGCCATCGTCAGCGGCGCCTACATCTGCGGGCGGCAGCGCGACGCCGCGATGGTCCGAGCGCTCATCGAGCGCGGTGCGTCGCCTAAACTGCGCGCGAGTCTGCGAAAGTTTCTCGACTGGCGCGAAGTGCCTGGCTGGCACGAAGCGCGGAAGGTTACTGCGGCTGAATGGGGCCTCGGGTTCCCGGAACAAACCTGGGTAAATATAGAGGCGATGCCATTTCTCGAGCCGCGCCAAGACCGCAAATCACAGAGTCCCGGTTGAGCCACCGCCATGAACTCAATGTTGAATTCTTAATTCTTAATTGGCCGAACGGGACGTTTGTATCCGTCATCAAAAGGGATTCCGCCAATGGCACGACGGTTATCGGGTTCAACAC
>JANXQE010000301.1 GCA_025356925.1 Limisphaerales bacterium
GAGAAAGTATTCCCAGCGTCGGGAGACGGATTTGACTCGGATGCCAAACCGTGAGCATGACCATCGCGACGGGAACCAGGATGGCCGATTCGATTGTCAGACCGTGAAGTGAATTGATGTCCACCGCCTTCCGGACCAGGCCATAAAACGCAAAGGAGCCGGCCAGCGAGAGCGCGAGCCACGGGAATCCGACGCCGCGAAAACCCAGATTCACAACCGCGACCGCCGCGACGAGAACCGCGAGCCACTGCCAGCCACGCAGCCGCTCCCGCAAAAAGATCATGCCGAGGGCGATCGAGAGCAGTGGATTAATAAAATAACCCAGGCTCGCCTGGAGTAATTGCTTGGTTGAAACCGCATAGATGAAGAGCAGCCAATTGAGGGCGATGAGCACCGCGCCCACGGAAAGCAGCACAACGTTCCGTTGACTCCGCAGAACCGGCCGGATTGATTTCCATTCCCCCCGGACCGACACGACCAACACCATAAACAGCGCCGACCAGATGATGCGATGACACAAAATGGTGAACGGCGGAATCTCTGAAAGTGCGCGAAAATAGAGCGGGATAAAACCCCAGATGGTGTACGCGCTGAGTCCGTACACCAGACCGGCACGGGAGCTTCGCTGCCGGTTCTCCTTCCGCGCCGCCTCCGGCGCAATGGGATCGTCAACGGCCTGAGTCATCAGCCAAAAACTAGCAGAACCTCGCCCATCAGCAATCGTTGGGACCCTGGTCTGACCTCGTCGCGCAGACTTTTAGTCCGCTGTACCGCCGATTTTAATCGGCAGACGCACGAACTGGAGCGCGGCCAAGACATCTCCCGCTTGCTCTCGGCATAGCCGAGCATCCTCGCAGGGTCCAAGTCGGCGATACGGCAGATTGAAAACCTGCGCTACGTGAGCGGCGGCCGCTCAGTCCATCGTGAGAACGCCTCGGAACCGCACTTTGCCGCTCAGCATCCGCTCATAGCCCTCAGCGACCCGCGCGAGTGGAAATCTCTCGATCATCGGCCGCACGCCGGACCAGGCACTGAACCTGAGCGTATCTTCGGAGTCCATTGCCGTGCCGGAAGGCCAGCCCTGGATCGAGCGCCGGGCACCGATGAGGTCCAGGGCGCTAATCGACAGAGGCTCCATCGCCGCGCCTACTACCAGCAACTTTCCGTCGGAGGCCAAGCCTCCGACCAGCGCAGAAATGGATTTCGCGTCGGGCGCTGTAGCCAGCGCGACGCGGGCGCCCCCAAGCTTTTGCAGCGCTTCAGCCAGACTCCCCGCAGCGGAATCGATGTAGTGTTTTGCGCCGAGCTTCATCGCGAGCGCTTGTTTATCGGTGCCGCGGTTCAACGCCACGGTCTCAAAGCCCATCCGATGAGCGTACTGAATCCCAAGATGCCCCAGGCCTCCCACCCCCTGCACGGCGACCAGATCCCCCGGTTTAGCTCCCGAGTTTCTGAGCGAGTTGAACACGGTAATACCTGCGCAAAGCAACGGTGCGGCTTCGTCCGCTGGCAGATCCTCCGGCATGGCCGCGACCGCTTCGGCCGGTGAAATCATATATTCCGCGTAGCCGCCGTCGTGGCTGATCCCGGTGATTTTTTCGGATTTGCACAAGATGAAATGCCCGCGTCGGCACGGTTCGCAAACGAAACAATGGCCACCGTGCCAGCCAACACCGACGCGCTGGCCGACCTTCCATCCGCGCACCCGATTTCCCAAGGCATCGATCCGGCCCGCAATCTCGTGTCCTGGAATGCGCGGGTATTTCAAGCCCGGCCAAAGCCCTTCTTTGACCATCACGTCGCTGTGGCAAATGCCACAGGCTTCCACTTTGATGCGAATCTCGGTTTCCCCGGGCTCGGGCACGTCGCGTTCGACCAATTCCCAGTCCCCGTGAGGTTTGCTGATTTGTGCTACTTTCATGCGCGTCATAGAATGATTTTCTTTCCTTAAGTATGTCACCTTAGCACGAACTGAAAGGATTCCAAGGTGAGGGCGCGCAGGTCACTGCCCTCGGCGCGCGCCAAGGTTCTGATAATCCGGCCCAGTTGGCCGACCCGCGCTGATTTCTGCCAAAGACCCTCCCGTGCCGGACCTGGAAGCATGAAAGGAGGCGTCCCACGGATTTGCGGCCGTCGCGCATTCTGAATTGCGTGTGTAACCGACGCGGCCTTAACCTCGCCTCGTGGCCAGCGACTCCCAACTCACGCCGATGATGGCGCAGTATCGCCGAATCAAGAGCGACCTGCCCAAAGATGCTTTGTTGCTGTTCCGGTTGGGCGATTTTTACGAGTTGTTTTTCGAGGACGCACTGGAGGGAGCGCAATTGCTAAATGTCGCTCTGACCAAACGCGGCACGATCCCGATGTGCGGCATCCCGTTTCACGCCGCCAATACTTACATCGGGCGGATCCTGAAGGCGGGTCGAAAAGTGGCCATTTGCGATCAGATGGAAGAGGCGCGGCCCGGCCAACTGGTAAAGCGTGAAGTGACTCAAATCCTCAGCCCCGGGACGCATTTCGACGAACGGATGCTCACGGCGGAGCGCAATAATTTCCTGGCGGCGGTGTATCCCAGCGGGAAAGGCTTTGGGCTGGCTTTCGCTGATCTGACAACCGGAGATTTCCTCACCACCGAAGTCGAGGGCGAAACGTCTCTTCTAACGGAACTGCAACGGTTGCGCCCGGCCGAGATCATTTATCCCGCGGAGATGGCATTTGTCCAAGAATTGTTGAAGCGAGGAGTGGCTGGAAACGCACCGGAACCTTCCCGAAACAACCAAACCGGAACCCGCGCAGATACGGTCCTGAAATCGCCGGTGACGGCCTCGTTTGGGGGATTGCTCAACGGGTACGATGACTGGGTGTTTGGCCCTGAAACCGCGCAGTTCACGGTGCGAGAACATTTCAAGGTGGCGTCGCTTGATGGGTTTGGGCTGAGGGACCGAACGGCGGCGATCGGGGCGGCCGCCGCGGTGTTGCACTACCTGACACAGCACCTGCGCCGCGATGCGGCAAGCCTGACCCGCATTTCATTTTATGAGCGAAACGAGTTCCTGGCCCTGGATTACACCACTCTGCGCCACCTGGAAATCCTCGAGCCATTACATCATGACGCACCGAGGAATGCCTCGCTTTATGGCGCGTTGAACCGAACGGTCACGCCCATGGGCGCCCGGCGCCTGCGAGATTGGCTTTCACAGCCGCTCACCGCCATTTTTGCGATCCAGCGACGCCAGGAGGCCACCTCAGGCTTCATAGAGAATTCCGCCGGCTCGACTGCCTTTCGCGCTCAACTTGGCCAGGTTCGCGATCTCGAACGGACGATTGGACGGCTGAGTGCCGGTACCGGCAACGGACGTGATTTGGCGGCGCTGCGCCTCGCGCTGGAACAAATCCCCGGCCTGAAGGCAACTCTGGGCGGACTGCGGGCCAACGGTTCTGTTTCAGGCCCCGGGTCGCTGACTGACGAGGTTTTCCAGGAAAACGGCGCGAGCGCGAATGCAGAAACCTCCCTGATTTCGGAGTTGGAACGTGAGCTTGCGGAACTCCCCGACCTGATTGAGCTGATCGGTCGCGCCATCGTCGATGAACCGCCGCTAACCGTCAAGGAGGGCGGCCTGATGCGGGATGGATTCGATTCTGCCCTGGACGAGTTGCGCACCGCGATGAGAGGCGGCAAAGATTGGATCGCAAAACTGCAGCAGGACGAGATGACCAACACAGGAATTCAGTCGCTCAAAGTGCGATTCAATTCCGTGTTTGGCTACTACATCGAGATTACCAGGGCGAACCTGGAGAAGGTGCCGGCACATTACGTCCGTAAACAAACGATCGCCAATGGCGAGCGTTTCATCACGCCGGAGTTGAAGGAAATGGAAGGGAAAATCCTCGGCGCCGAGGAAAGGAGCGTAAAGCTCGAATATGAGCTGTTTCAGCGCCTGCGCGAGGAGGTGCTGGGGCGCTTGCCCCAAATCCAGCGGACAGCCGCCGCGTTAGCGCAATTGGATGTACTGGGAGCCTTCGCCGAAACGGCGCGACTGTACAGCTATTGTCGTCCGCACATCGGCGATGAGGGAGTTCTGTTTATTCGCAACGGCCGGCATCCCGTGCTGGAGCAAAACCTGAGCGAAGAACGGTTCGTCCCGAACGATACTGACCTGGACCAGAAAGCGCAGATCGCCTTAATCACCGGGCCGAACATGGCTGGCAAGAGCACTTACATACGGCAAGTGGCTCTGCTTACTCTGCTGGCGCACACCGGATCCTTCATCCCGGCCGACGAAGCGCGCATCGACCTCGTGGACCGCATTTTCACGCGCATCGGCGCCAGCGACGACCTGGCGCGCGGGCAATCCACGTTCATGGTGGAGATGTGCGAGACCGCCAATATCCTGAATAACGCTACCGCTCGCAGCCTGATCGTCCTTGATGAAATCGGGCGCGGCACGAGCACGTTCGATGG
>JANXQE010000356.1 GCA_025356925.1 Limisphaerales bacterium
AAATCCACTCCGGGCAGCGATCCGCCCAAAGCCTGCATGGTTTCGGCGTAACCTGTGACCATGCCGATTGCCTGATTTGGGGCGAGTGCTTTGATGGCGGCTGCCAGGCGATCGCCTTTCATGATCGGCATCTCATAATCCGTGAAGATGACATCAAATTTCCCAACCTCGAAGAGGGCCAAAGCCTGTTGGCCGTTGGCCGCCGTCTCGATCTGGTGCCCGTCAACCGCGAGCATCATCCCGATGGACTGGCAGACGAGCGGATCGTCATCGACCACCATAATCCGCTTCATTAGAACCCCCGGTGCTCCCATGCGACAACCATCGTCCAGTTCGAGGCGCGCGTCAACTCAGCGGCCGCGGTGAGAATGACCTCCATCCTGGTCGCGCACCCTCCCGTCGGTGCGCCGGCTGGTTGCGGCGTCGTCAAAAGCCCCGCTCCGTCGTTCAACTTGCGCCGCTGAGGCCTTTTTCTTAAAAACCAAGCCCGCAGACCAGCCCTCACCGGGTGACCAGAAGGCTAGGGTGGCCAGGCTGACTTTAGCTCGGACACTTCCAAGACATCGATGGTTGCGGCGCCGCCTTTGGCATAGACTCCGACCGAGTGGTCGTGCCCGGAGACAATCGTTCCGAGCGTCAGGTAAAGGAGGCCGTCGTTGCCGAACACCTCAATTGAGGTGCGATCCACCAGCAGGCGCAGACGAATCTTGCCGTCCACGCGTTTCAGCGTGGCGCTCTGGTCTTTTACGCCAAGCTGCTGCGTGGCGACGTCGTAGGTCACCGGGACCCCGCGCAGGTTAAAGCCGAGCTCGGTGGCTTGACCGATCGCGAGTTCGGCCACAATGTCCAGCAGATCGCCTTTCACACCGGCCAGCGGGTTTTCGCCCGGAAGCAAAGGCTGGGCGCGGAGAAGGTACGGGGCTTGCGCCCGGAGCGACTCGAGCTCTTTGACCGGGTAAGCGAGCAGCCGTAAACCATCGCTGGTCTCGCGCAGTCGCAACTCCACTGGAATTCCCATCATCTGATTAAATGACATTCCCGGTGTGGCAAACGTGCCCCATGGAATTAGAATCCGGCGCCCGTCCTCCCGAGGGATATCATTGAACGTTTGCGAGGCATACCAGGAGTTGCCTAGGTGCAGCGGTTGGGGTCCGGACTCGGCGGTGAATTTCCTGCCGTCAAAACTCCCAACGAGGTAATGGCCGTTGCCGCCGTAAAACACCCAGCGGGTTTCCCCCCGGTGGCCGTCGAGCGGGATTTCGAAAAATTCGGGGCACTCGGTCGTGTCGGCGATGGTGATCTCGCTCATCTTTTCCCATTTCTTCAAATCGCTGGAAGTAAACAGCCCGTAGGTGTTCCCCTCCAGATACAACGCCATGAGCCACTTTTTTTCGGGCTGATACCACACCACCTTTGGGTCGCGGTTTTCGCCCGCGACGTGCGGCAGGACGGGGTTATTTGCGTACTTGTTCCAAACGCGACCCCGATCGTTGCTGAAGGCAAGCCCCTGGCTGAAGGGCGAACCGGCTGCCGTGAAAATGCAGATCAACGGTTTCTCCTCCCCAGTCTGGAAGCCCGCGGTGTTGTTCCAATCCACGACCGCGGAGCCCGAGAACATGGTGCCATGCTCATCGGGATAAAGCGCCGCCGGCAATTCCTTCCAGTGGATCAGGTCTGTGCTGGTGGCGTGGCCCCAATGCATGTTCCCCCAGCTCCACCCGTAAGGGTTGTGCTGGTAAAAGAGGTGATACTCGCCTTGGTAAAACACCAAGCCGTTGGGATCGTTGTTCCAGCCGCGACGGGAGGAAAAATGGAACTGCGGCCGCAGGGTTTCGCGGTAGAGATTCTGTGCGCCTTTAATCTCGTCGGACTGATCAATGGAACGGAGACCGTTGGAATCCTGACGGGTTTTGCTGACTTTGATCGTGGCCAGTTGGCCGGTGAAGGACGAGACATCCATGAACGCCCACCAGTCGGGCTCGCCATCCGCGAGCTCAATGTCAAACTCGCGTGGCGGCTTGCCCGCCACCGTGACGATCATTCGCCGCAAGGGGGCCCCGGTTTTCACCGGCAGATTCAGGTAGCGCTGCTCCAGCGTAACCACTCGCGTGGCATCCTGGGGCAGGACCGGCGGTGGCTGATCGCCTTGGAGAGT
>JANXQE010000413.1 GCA_025356925.1 Limisphaerales bacterium
AGCTCGTGCGTTATTCTGGGCGTTGTTTTGCACGGCTGTCAGTTGCCAGCCAATGTTCGTGGCAATGAAATTGTCCCAACCCTGGCCCGGAATTTGGCGCTGCGCCGACACGGCCTGGGTGAAACCCGTGGCCATGGCTACAAGATTTGTCGCCTCCGTCCCTTCACTCGCATAATCAATCTGCCGAATGAGGACCGGCAGTATCGCTGCAGCAAGGATGCTGATAATCGCAAGCACGGCAATAATTTCGATCAACGAGAACGCGCGACAGGCGTTGAGTCGAGGTTGCGTTTCCGACCCGTTGCGCCGTCGGAGCCGTACGGATTGCAAAGACAAACTGAGATCGAGGCTCATCTGGACATGTCTTGCGTGACGTTCAGAAGAGTGTTGGTAGCTTGCGTGAGCCGCATTGGCAGACCGACAAATCCTCCCTGAGCCCAGGAATTGTAATTGGTCATAAACGTATAAAAGTCGCCCAATATCGCCAAGGTGGAGTTCCCGTTGGTGCCGAAGGCGTTGGGATTAAGCGGAGCTGCCGACAAGTTAGCTGAAAACATGGTGAACAAATTGGCCGCGGGCGACGGAGAGACAGGGATGGGCCCGTTAGTCCCCCAACCCGCGAGTTGGCCTCGCCAAGCCCCGTTTTCAAACACATAACTCGTGTCGCTCTGAACCACGGCCTTCATTTGCATCCCCGGAGGGTTGTTCGTGTCGTACAAGCGAAGGGCGGTTCCCAGCAGGTACCAGGAATTGGAAAGCACTTGAGTCACGGGGTTGGTGAACGATTCTTGCCCCCCGCTTTCGATAGCGAGGCTGCCGAAGTGAAAGGTGTCGACCGGATTGAGAATGACACGTTTGAATAAAGGGGTAAAGTCGACGCGCTGAATCTTCAAGTCGTCCGGGCGGCCCGACCAAGTCCAGGTCGAGGGAATGGACCCATCGGGTGTGCTCCACGCATTACTAAAATCAATAGTCGCCGGCAGAGGCACCGCCAGGCTTGAGAGGACCAGGACGCGCAGGTTGAGACCCGCGATCGCCACACCATTGGCGTCGGTCGTGCCCGTCCCGTTTGTGATGCTACTCTGGACGTACGGCAGCCCTGAGGCGATCCATAGGTTCGGGTCAACCAGAAACGCCCGTCGGAAATTGCGAGAATTTGTGAGGATTTGCGTGGCGCTAACCGCCATTTCATTCGCCAGTGCGGACACCAAATTGGGCTGGTCCGGGATTTGCCCGGTGCGTAAGATGTAAGACCGGAGCGCGGTCGCCATGCCGCTCAACTCGGCCGCGTCGCGCACCCGGGCGGCTTGGTCGATTCTACGAACAAAAACGGGGACGAGGAGGGATGCCAGGATCGCCAGTACGGCCAGGACGCCGATCAGTTCGAGCAGGCTGAAGCCCGCCCGGGGAAAATCGGCCAGCTGGAAAGCGGAAACGCTGGAAACGGGACCCGACGTTCGCGAATCGGCTGATTCTCGACCTCCGTCCTCGGACCATCGATTAAGTTTTCGCGTTTTCACTCGAGTTCCCAATACTAATGAACG
Organism: Limisphaerales bacterium; assembly: GCA_025356925.1. Taxonomy (GTDB): domain Bacteria; phylum Verrucomicrobiota; class Verrucomicrobiia; order Limisphaerales; family UBA8199; genus JANXQE01. The sequence goes on from JANXQE010000413.1 coordinate 1,545, forward strand.
GTCACCTAATAGCCCCCATCAGGGAAATGATCGGCAAATATATCGCCAGGGCAACGGCGCCGACGAGGAAAATCAGTAACAACATGAGCGCCGGTTCGAGCATACCGAAGAAGTGCTTGATCCGGCGCGGGATGATTTCCGAGTAGTAGGTCGAGACGTTATCCAGGGCCTTGTCCAGGCTGCCCGAGGATTCACCCATGGCGACCATCCGGACCAGCAAGGCCGAGAAGACGGGTTGGCGGTGCATCGCTTCGCTGATTGTGCTGCCGGTCTGGACATCATCTTCGACATCCGCGACCGCTTGCTCGATGACGACATTGCCGATCAATCCCTTGTGGCACATGTTCAGGGCTTGAATGATCGGGAGGCCGGAGCGGTAAAGAATCGAGAGGTTATGCGTGAAGCGAGACAGCGCGAGCATCAGGTTGAGCTCGCCCAGGATGGGCAACCGCAGTTTGAGGTGGTCGATTACCAGCGCGACCCGCGGAGAGATCCGGCGTCCGAAGAGCATGAAACTCACTGCCAGCGCAACGAGCGGCAGCCATATCCACCAGGTCGCGTGGGTGAAGTCCCCGACTCCGAAAACGATTTGCGTCAACAGCGGCTGTTTGACGTTCAGTTTGCCCAGCAAGTCCGCGAATTTGGGGATGATGAAGGCAAACAGGAACACCATGAAGAAGGCGATGACCGTCAGGACAATCGACGGGTAAAGAGTGGCCTGGCGCACGTCGGCCATGACTTTCTCGACCCACTCAAGGTAGTCTCGCAAGTCCTGAAAAGCCTCGGGCAGGTTGCTGGTGCTTTCTCCCGCCTTGAGCACTCCCAGAAAATGAGCCGAGAAGATGCCGGGGTAGAGCGACATGGCTTCATGAAACGTGGCACCGGACTCGATCTGGCCCTGAAGGTCTGTCAGCAACTCCTTAAACTTGGGATTTTTGCAATCGCTGGAAGCCACGTCCAACGCCCGGACCAAAGGTACACCGGCCCGGATTTGGAAGGCCATCAAGGTGCAAAAATCGATTAGCTCGCGCCGGCCCCGATCGCCACGGAGCCTGAACCGGCGCAGCTCCGGTCTGGGACTCGGCGCCACGGGCTTCGGCCAGTGAACCAGCACATCGCTGAGCCAAAGCCCGGCCTCGTGCAGCTTTTCTGCGAGATTCGATTCATCCAGCGCGGGCATGGTGCCGCGCCGAGTCTTGCCCCGCTTATCGACCGCGCTGTATTGATAGACGGGCATGAGTTAAAACCCGAAGGCCGAAACCCGAAACCCCAAATGGTTTAGCACATCGTTCACCTGGATAGTGCCTATTTATCCACCGAACGCTCCCGCTTCGCAAGCGGATTCAGCCAAAACGCTACTTGGCTGCCAGGCGGGTCACGCGCAGGAGTTCTTCGATCGTGGTGACGCCTTGAGTGGCCTTGAGCAGGCCATCTTCGAACATGGATTTCATGCCGCGTTCGCGGCCGAGACGCATAAATTCGGGCGCGCCGGCCCGCCGGATAATGGGGTCGTGGAACCGTTCATCGACGGTCATGAGCTCATAGATGCCGACCCGGCCTTTGTACCCGCTCTGGTTGCACTGCGCGCATCCGGCGCCGCGCCAAAGCTTGACGGGCGATTGCCCGCCGGG
>JANXQE010000415.1 GCA_025356925.1 Limisphaerales bacterium
CTGGTCGATCATCCGGATCCCGGTCCGGCCGTCCAGCGGCGAGGTGATGGTCGACCAGGGGAACATTGTTCATGCAAACGACTCAAACGGCATGGTGGTCATCACCCAACTCCGCCCGATCTCGGTCACCTTCACGTTGCCGGAGCAGCAGTTGCAGCCGATTCGCCAGCACCTGCCCGCGGACGGAAAGTTGACCGCGCTGGCCCTGGACCGGGACAATCGCGCGACTCTCAGCGAGGGCAAGCTCGCGGTGATCGACAACCAGATCGACACCACGACGGGCACGATCCGGATCAAGGCGACTTTCGCCAACGAAGATCTCAAACTGTGGCCCGGACAATTCATTAACGTGCGCCTGCTGCTGGAGACCCGCCAGGGCGCTGTGGTCCCGGCGTCGGTCGTCCAACGTGGGCCGGATGGCGACTTTGCGTTTGTCATCAGCGAGGATCTAACGGCACAGGTACGCAAGATCAAAGTCGCCCAAATCGACCGCGGCCAGGCGCTCATCGACGAAGGACTTTCTCCCGGGGAACGGGTGGTCGTGGACGGCCAGTACAAACTACAGGCCGGCTCAAAAGTGAAGCTGCCCGACTCGAAGGAGACGGGAGAGAGCCCCTCGGCTCGTCCCAACGCGGTCAGTAAACCGCCAGGGACCTCTTGACCGCAGAATGAAGAAGAGCGGGATGGAGCGAAAGATAAAGATCTGCGCTACACGCGCGGCGATTTAGACCATAACCGAATGAACATCTCCGAGCCTTTTATTCGGCGGCCGATCGCGACGTCGTTATTGATGGCGGGTGTCGTGTTGGTCGGTCTGCTCGGCTATTTACTGCTGCCGGTCTCGGCGTTGCCCCCGGTTGACTTCCCCACGATCCAGGTGACGAGCCAGTTCCCGGGTGCCGGGCCAGACGTCATGGTCTCCTCGGTCACGACGCCGCTGGAGCGGCAGTTCGGGCAGATCAGCGGCCTGTCCCAAATGACTTCGATCAGCTCGTTTGGCAACTCGAGCATCACCTTGCAGTTCAACCTGGACCGGGATATTGACGCCGCGGCACAGGACGTTCAGGCGGCCATGAACGCGGCCAACGGCGTGCTGCCCCGCATGCCCAACCCGCCGACCTACAGCAAGGTCAACCCGGCCGACTCTCCCATCCTGACGCTCGCGATCACGTCCGATACGTTGCCACTGGAAAAGGTCAACGACCTGGCGGATACCGTGCTTGCCCAGAAACTGAGCGAAGTCAGCGGCGTCGGATTGGTCACGATCGAGGGCAACCAAAAGCCGGCGATCCGCGTCCGCATCAATCCGTCGGCGCTGGCCGGCGTAGGGCTAGGGTTTGAAGACGTTCGAACTGCGCTGACCCAGAACAACATCAATGCGCCCAAAGGCTCGTTTGATGGCGCACGGCAATCCTATTCCATCGGCGCGAACGACCAAATTTTCTCCGCCCAGGAATTCGCCAATATCATTGTCGCCTACCGGAACGGCTCGCCGGTACGACTGAGTGACCTGGGACAGGTGATCGATAACGTGGAAAATGTGCGGCTCGGCGGCTGGGTAGGCCAAAGGCCTGCGGTCATCCTGGATATCCAGCGGCAACCGGGCGCGAACATCATTGAGACGGCGGACCGCGTGAAAGCCTTGCTGCCCCGCCTGCGATCCTCGATCCCACCCTCGGTCAAAGTCGCGATCCTGACGGATCGGACCGCGACAATTCGGGCTTCGGTGCGGGATGTGCAATTCACCTTGCTGCTGACCGTGGGCTTGGTGGTGATGGTGATCTTCGTGTTCCTGCGCAAGCTGTGGGCGACCGTGATCCCCAGCGTGGCGTTGCCGCTGGCAGTGATCGGCACGTTTGGCCTGATGAAGCTCATCGGGTTCAGCCTCGACAACCTTTCACTGATGGCCCTGACGATCTCGACCGGTTTCGTGGTCGATGACGCCATCGTGATGATCGAAAATATTGTGCGCTATATCGAGGCGGGCGAGGAGCCGATGCAAGCCGCGCTGAAAGGGGCGAAGCAGATCGGGTTTACCGTCATCTCGTTGAGCTTTTCATTGGTGGCCGTTTTCATCCCGCTGATTTTCATGACCGGGATCGTCGGCCGGCTGTTCCGCGAATTTGCGATCACTTTGAGCATCGCGGTGATGGTCTCGGCGGTTGTCTCGCTGACGCTCACGCCGATGATGTGCGCCCGGTTGCTGCAGGCCGAAGATAAAGCCAAACATGGCCGGTTATTCAAGGCAACCGAACGCTTCTTCCAAGGGATGCTCAACGCTTACGAACGCGGGCTCATCTGGGTGTTGGCTCATCAGTTCTTTGTGCTGAGTGTCTCCGTGGTTACCCTGGTAGCGACCGTTTGGCTCTATCTACTTGTGCCCAAAGGATTGTTGCCGCAGCAGGACACCGGGATGATCCTCGGCATCACAGATTCGGCGCAAACGATCTCTTTCCGAGCCATGGTGCAACGCCAAAGGGCGGTGGCAGAGATCGCGTCCCAGGATCCCGACGTCGCGTTTGTAGCGTCCTTCGTCGGCGGCGGCTCAGTTAACCCGACCATGAATACGGGCCGGCTGTATATCGGCCTAAAGCCGCGCGACCAGCGCCGGGCCAGCGCCAGCGAAATCATCGAGCGCCTTCGCGAGCGGACGCGGGATACGCAAGGCATCTCTCTGTTCATGCAGGCGGTCCAGGATGTCCGAATCGATAGCCGCGTCAGCCGGACCCAGTACCAATATACCCTGCAGGATGCCGACGAAACTGAGTTGTCCCAATGGGCGGCGAAACTTCTGAGCCGGCTGCGCGAAGTCGATGTCTTGACTGATGTCGCGAGTGATGAGCAGCCGGGCGGTTTGCAGGCCAATGTGGTGGTGAATCGCGAGAAAGCTTCGCGCTTGAATATCCTGCCCCAAGCCATCGACGATACGCTTTATGATGCCTTTGGCCAGCGTCAGGTTTCGACTATCTTCACTCAATTAAGCCAGTATCGGGTCATCCTTGAAGCGGACCCGAGTTTTCAGCTTACTCCGGGCGACCTCAACAAAATTTACGTGAGATCCTCGACCGGCCAAACCGTGCCGCTGAGCACCTTCGCAACGTTGCAGATCAAGACGGCGCCTCTGACCATCACCCACCAGGGCCAGTTCCCCGCCGTCACGCTCTCCTTTAACCTCCGCCCGGGCGCTTCGCTCGGCGGTGCGGTGCAGGCTATCCAAAATACCGAAAAAGAAATCGGGCTCCCGGAAACGGTGGTAACAACCTTTTCAGGCAGCGCCGCCGAATTCCGTTCCTCGCTCACCAGCGAGCCCTTCCTGATCGTCGCGGCGATTGTGGTTATTTATATTGTCCTGGGGGTCCTCTATGAAAGCTACATCCATCCCATCACGATCCTGTCCAGCCTGCCGTCAGCGGGAGTCGGCGCGCTGCTCGCCTTGATGATCACGGGCAATGATCTCTCGCTAATCTCGCTGATCGGGATCGTCTTGCTAATTGGGATCGTCCAAAAAAATGCCATTATGATGATCGATTTCGCGCTCGACGCCGAACGCGAAGAGGGGTTGCCGCCCGAAAAGTCCATCTACCAGGCCTGCCTGTTGCGGTTTCGCCCGATCATGATGACCACCATGGCGGCGTTGCTGGGCGCGTTGCCGCTGGCCCTGCAACGCGGCGAAGGCTCCGAGCTTCGGCGGCCCATGGGCATCGCCATCGTCGGCGGTCTACTGCTGTCCCAATTCATCACTCTTTATACGACGCCGGTGGTTTACTTGTACATGGATCGCTTTGGTCAATGGACCCGCCGCTGGCGTCAGGCGGCGCACCTGCCCGAACCCGGTCAGCCGGAGGGCGCGCTCGCGGCTCCGGAACGATGAGCGCCACGCTGCCGCGCTGAATGGTCTGACAAGCCGTGAACATCTCCGCTCCATTTATCCGCCGGCCCGCCGGAACGTCGCTGCTCGCCACCGGGCTGTTTCTGGCAGGAATTGTCGCTTACCACTTCCTGCCGGTGGCGCCGATCCCGCGGGTGGACTTCCCGATGATCAGCGTCTCGGCAAACTTGCCGGGAGCGGACCCGGCCACGGTCGCCTCGACAGTAGCGGCACCGTTGGAAAGACGGCTGGGACAGATCTCAGGGGTTTCCGAGATCACCTCGGTCAGCACCTTGGGCGGCGCGGCAATTACGATTCAGTTTAATCTGGACCGCAACGTGGATGGAGCCGCTCGCGACGTTCAAGCCGCCATCAATGCCTCCGCGGGCGACCTGCCCATCAACCTCCCGGCGCCGCCGACGTACCGCAAAGTCAACCCAGCCGACGCTCCGGTCATGATCCTGGCCATGACTTCTGACACCGTGCCGACGACACAAATCTACGACTACGGGGATACCATCATCGCCCAGCGTCTTAGCCAGGTCGAAGGAGTCAGCCAGGTCTTTATCAGCGGCGCAGCCAAAGACGCGATCCGAGTGCAGATCGACCCAGCCGCCCTGGCTTCCGCAAACTTGAGCCTGGAGGATGTGCGCAGCATGCTCGGCCAGGTCAACGTCGATGAGCCCAAAGGCAGTGTCGAAGGGAGCGGCCTCTCCTATACTCTGGATAGCAACGACCAACTCCTCCTGGCCAAGGATTACCAACGACTCGTCATCGCCGAGAAGGCCAAAGGACCGGTGCGGCTGGCGGCGATGGGCCGAGCCATCGACGGAGTGGAAAACACCCTGCAGGCCGGCTGGGCGGATACCAATCAGGCCGTATTGGTCATCATTTTCAAACAGGCGGACGCCAACGCCATCGAGACCGTCGATCGCATCAAAAAAGAGCTGCCCCACCTCGAGCAATGGCTGCCTCCTTCGGTACATCTTACCGCATTGAGCGACCGGACGCGTACTATTCAAGCCTCGGTAAAAGAAGTTCAACTGTCGCTGATGCTGAGTATCATGCTGGTCGTTCTCGTGATTTTCCTCTTTCTCCGGCGCTTCTGGCCGACCTTCATCGCTAGCATCACCGTGCCCCTGGCATTGGCGGCGACTTTCGCAGGCATGTATTTTTGCCACTACAGCCTGGATAACTTGTCATTGATGGCGATCACGATCTCGGTCGGTTTTGTGGTCGATGACGCGATCGTGGTCATTGAAAATATCTTCCGCCACATCGAGGCGGGCGACAGCGCGATGACCGCTTCCTTCAAGGGCGCGCGTCAGATTGGGTTCACGATCATTTCCATGACCACCTCCCTGGTCGCGGTGTTCATCCCTCTGCTGTTCATGGGAGGGCTAATCGGACGGTTATTTCACGAGTTCGCCGTCACCCTGAGTCTGGCGGTGCTCGTTTCCGGGGTGCTTTCGCTCACGCTGACCCCGATGATGTGTTCGCGGTTCTTACGAGCTGAATCCAGCTATGGGAAACCAGGGTTTTTTTACCGGGCTTCCGAAGGGGCGTTCAACTGGGTGCTCGGAGGTTACAAGGCCGCGCTAGGTTGGGTGTTACAGCATCAAATTATCATGCTGATGGTCTTCTTCGGCACAATCGTCGCCACTATCTTGCTTTACGCAACTGTTCCGAAAGGATTCTTCCCACAGCAGGATACCGGCAGCATGATGGGGACCACCGAAGCTGCCCAGGACATCTCATTTAAGGCGATGACCCAACTCCAGCGTGAAGTGCTCGCGATCGTGTTGGCCGATCCGGCGGTCGAATCGATCGGGTCCTTCTTGAGCGGCAGCGGCAACTCTACCGTCAACAACGGCCGCATGTTCATCACCCTCAAACCCATTGAACAACGGCGCGTCACGGCGGATCAGATTATCAATCGACTGCGGCCGAAGGTGGCAAAGCTGCCTGGCATCGCCCTGTTCTTGCAGGCGAGCCAGGACATCCGGGTCGGCGGTCGCATGAGCAAGGCGCAATATCAATATGCGCTTCAATCCAGCGATCTGGACGAGCTTAAGTACTGGTCGGCGACCTTGCTCGATAAGCTCCGCCAGGACCCGCTGTTGAGGGACGTGACCAGCGACCAGTTGACCGGAGGTCTCCAGGCAAACGTCGTGGTCGATCGCGACGCCGCGGCGCGGTTGGGCGTCACGCCAGCCACGATCGATAACACGCTCTATGATGCGTTCGGGCAGCGCCAGGTCTCAACCCTTTACAAACGGTATAACCAGCACTTTGTGGTTTTGGAAGCTGACCCGCGCTTCTTATCGGACCCGGAGTCGCTCAGTAAAATCTACGTCAAGTCTGCGACTGGCCAGCTCGTGCCGCTTTCGGCAGTGGCTAAATTCAAAACCGGCAATGCCTATCTTTCGGTCAATCACCAGGGCCAGTTCCCCGCCGTAACGCTGTCGTTCAACCTAGCGCCAGGCGCTTCACTGGGGCAGGCAACTGAGTCCGTTCAGGCCGCGGTGGACGAACTCCACATTCCTTCTAGCGTTCAAGGCAGCTTTCAGGGCACTGCCCAAGTCTTTAAGGCTTCCCTGGCCAGCACACCCCTGCTCGTGCTGGCAGCACTCATTGCCGTTTACGTGGTCCTGGGGATATTGTACGAGAGCCTCATTCATCCGATCACGATCCTTTCTACCCTCCCCTCGGCGGGGCTGGGCGCGTTGCTCGCTCTGATAGCCGCCAAGGCCGATCTGTCCCTGGTTTCCTTCATCGGCATTATCCTGTTAATCGGGATCGTGAAGAAAAACGCTATTCTCATGATCGACTTCGCGCTCGAGGCCGAAAGAAACGAGAACGCGACCCCGGAAGACGCCATTTATCGCGCCTGCGTGATCCGCTTCCGCCCAATCATGATGACCACCATGGCGGCTATGTTTGGCGCGGTACCGCTGGCGATTGGCTTCGGCGCCGGTTCCGAGCTGCGTCAACCTCTAGGTATAGCCATCGTCGGCGGTCTAATCGTGTCCCAGGCTTTGACGTTGTTCACTACCCCGGTGGTTTACCTCGCTTTCGAGCATCTGCGCCGCCGGTTCGCCGGGCGAGCTCAGTGGCGATTTCTCAGACGCCAACCTGGGGCTGCGGCATAACCACAAGGCGAGCCCGCTCGGTCCATTGCGGTTCGACTGGGTAGGTAAGGCGTGAAAATCGCGCACATTGTGTGAATTTCACGCAGCTCTCTTCCGACATCCCTTTAGAATCCGTGGATTTTCGCATCATTGGCCCTTGGCATTACATTTGCTCTATCAAACTCGGGATTGGGGGAATCGGGTTGTTGTTGCGTAAGATGCCGGTTTGGCTTCAAGCCAAACCGGCTTTTCCCTGGGAAGCGGAGCCCGATGCCTGTCCTCTCACGCTTTCTCATCGAACCTGATGAGGATGGTGTTTTTGTGTCCGAATGCCCCGTGTTGCCGGGTTGCATTTCTCAAGGCAAAACTCGCGACGAAGCCGTCGTGAACATTCGGGACGCCATTCAAGGATATCTTCATAGCTTGGCAAAGCACAAGGAAGCCATTCGCGGACCGGTGTCGGAGGAAATGGTCGAAGTGCCGGTATGAACTGCTTGCCCGTCTGTTCCGGCACAGTCACTCACCTCCGAGGGCGTAAAGCCGCTTTTGGGTGCGAAGATAAATCCGATCCCCAACTAAGGCCGGAGTGGCGAAAATGCGATCACCGAACACCGCCTGGTTGAGAATCTCAGGTTTCTCACCACCAGCCTTTAGGACCGTGACTTTGCCGGCCAGTGAGGCAACGTAAATCCGCCCCGCAGCGGCCACGGGCGATGCGTAATAGCTGCCCTCAGCCCCGATTCGCTCCTGGAGGTAATACGGCTTGCCGGTTTTGGCGTCGAGAGAGGACAGCATCCCTCCATCCTTGATGAGATACACTCTTCCCTCGTAAAAGAGGGAGGACGGCACGTAGGGCAAACCATGGTTAACCTCCCAGGCGACATGCGTCTGGGTGATGTCGCCGTGGCCACCCGGCTTGAGGGCGATCATCGCATTGCAACCCTGGGCGTTGCGCGTCTGAATGATATCCCAGTCTTCCTTGGTAATCTTCCCATCATGATTCACATCGGCTCCGGTCATGAACGCCCGATCGCTTTCGGGCAGCTCGTCAGGGGTAACCGCGCCATCATTGTTTTTGTCATACCGCTCCACAAAAGGCTGCCACGAGGGCCACGGAGCGTCGGTCTAGCCGGGCGACCATGCCGCATAACACAACCACCGATCACCGACCACCGGCGTGGTGCAAGCGAAGGCTGCTGTTCCAGATGCCGTCCACAGTTCCGTGCCGTCTTTCAAATTGTAGCCCCTGAGGCGCAGGCAACCAGGCACGACGATTTGATCGACTCCATCATTTCGCCAGATGACCGGCGTGCCGAAGCTCCCGGTTGCATCCGGCCGGGAGGTTTCCCAAACCGTTTTGCCCGTGGCCAAATCCACGGCCAGGAGCGACGAGTTTTGGTCCTGGTCTCTGTCCAAAATCACGAGCTTTCCCACAATGATGGGCGAGGTGCCCGTGCCAAAACCGCCGCCGCTCATGGCTACCGACAAGGGGTGCCGCCAGAGTTCATTCCCCTTCAAGTCATAACCAACCAGCCCAAAGAAGCCGAAGTAGCAGACGATGCGTTTGCCATCAGTGGCCGGCGTGGGAGCCGCGGGGCTGTTCTCGGTTATGTGAAAAGCTTCCAGTTTTTCGGGTTTGAGTCCTTTGGACCAGAGCAGGCTGCCATTGCGCAGGTCGTAGCAGCGGGTCTGCAACTGGCCGTCATCGAAAGTCGTCAGGAACAACCGTTGACCCCAAATACACGGCGAGGAGGGTGACCACGGCACCGCCATGCTCCAGAGAACTCCATTGGTCGGGCTCACCACTACTGGGGGTCTGGCTTGGGCGCCGACGCCAGAACAGCCAGGACCGCGGAACTGTGGCCAACTCGGCGGGCTTGCCACGGCACCCGTCAAAAGGCCGAGGAAAAAGGGCAGCCAAGACGAAAAGAGCTTCAAGCGTGGGCAGGATGAGTAGTGCATGGCGATAGAGGGATCATTCACCCCATTGTAAGACGTTTCGACAACGTTGAACAGGCTCCGCCTTTAACTTCCCAATGCCGTCGGGTGTATCCGCCGTGCCCCGGGGTGCAAGCCTCTCGTACACGTGGTAGCTGTACTGCCTCACTCGTCAAAGGTCAGTGACTTGGTTTCCGGCGCAACCACCCACCGGTAGGTGTCGCTGATGTTGATCGGCTGGAGGCGATAGGCACCTCCGGGCGCCAACTTCGCCCTGTCCTCAGGGGCGGCCTGTGCGCCGTATGCCTGGAATTGGCCATCGCCCTGGCTCAGGTTCCAGCCATTCAGGTGCGCCCTGACGGTTGGGTGATCGGTCGCGGTAAGCAGAAACTCGTGCCCCACTCGTTTTGCAAATGCACGCATCTGGTGGTACACGCCACCGGTAATCCATTCCGGACACCCGATAAGGAAATCCGTCCCGGTTTTCTGCCAGGTATCGTTGGTGACCCACTTCGGAATAGCCGGAGAGCCGTTTCGGTAAAGCCCGATGATTGTGACTGTACGCAACTCTGCCGGCAAGACCGGCGGGTTATCCAAGCGCGCATCGGCACCGCAACGGGCGCTACTACGCGCAACTCACGATCGAGGATCGAAATATGTGAGCGGATCCTCGCCTGACGTCCTGGCAGGCCAGAGCGGAAAGCCGCTCGGATCTTGAGCTTGCTCGTTGCGCCAGGCAACCCTTAGTGTGGCGCGCATGCTCACACCCCCGGATGTGCCTGGGCGGGAGAAATCCGCCCAAGAAGTCAGACCGTCCACTCCGACCGCGGTCAGACTGGTGTCCATCGATGCGCTCCGAGGATTCGATATGTTTTGGATCGTGGGCGGTGGCGAAGTGTTCGCCGCGTTGGTCAAGGTGTGGCCAAACCGTTTTACCCAAACGTTGCACGACCAGTTGGAGCATGTTCACTGGGACGGGGTTCATTTCGAGGATCTCATCTACCCGCTGTTCCTGTTCATCATCGGAATTGTTTTGCCCTTTTCCCTGGAGCGCCGCCAGGAACGCGGCCAAAGCCGGGCCAGGTTATATCTCCATTACTTCACGAGGTCGCTACTATTAATTGTTTTGGGTTCGATTCCCGGAGGGTTGCTCACCTTCACGCATCCGCCTTTTATGGGAGGGGTCCTGGCGCACATTGGTCTTTGCTACTTCTTCGCGGCAATCATCGTGCTGCACACCACTTGGCGCACCCGGGGCCGGATTGTGGCGGGTTATCTCGTGTGCTATTGGCTGGCCGCTCTGCTTCTTCCGGTGCCCGGCTACGGGGCCGGGGTTTTCACGGAACAAGGCAGCTTGGCGTCTTTCATCGATCGGCACCTCATTTCCGGGGACCTCTGGAACGAAGGCCCGGCTTCTACCCCATCCGGAATCTGCATCATTCTGTGGGGGTCCGTAGCCAGTCATTGGTTGCGCTCAAATCGCTCGGGCAATGAGAAAGCGGCCGGATTGGCTCTGCTGGGCCTGGTGAGCTTAATCCTTGCTTACTTCTGGAGTTATTCCTTTCCGATGATCAAGCGGGTCGTCTGGAGCAGTTCCTACGTCACCTTCGCCTGTGGCTGGAGCCTGCTGCTGGTGGCGCTTTTTTATTGGGTTATCGATGTGAAAGGATATCGGCGGTGGGCGTTTTTCTTCGTGGTGATCGGCATGAACGCTATCACCATCTACTTGCTAGCCGATATCGTGAATTTCGATCACATTGCGAATCTGCTGGTGGAAGGGGTAGCCAACCATGCAGGTGCGTTCAAACCGGTGGTTCTGCCCATCGGCATCGTTGGAATCGAATGGGTCCTTCTGTGGTTTCTTTACCGCCGTAGGATATTCTTCAAGTTGTGAACCGGGGCGGCTTGTCGCGCGACCTCCCGCTCAAGCCCTCACCTTTAGCGAATCAAACTGCGGGGCGCCTTCATGAGCTTTGACGATTTTCCAAAGCGCGCCCATCCAGCATCGGGAGGGCGGCACAGGGATAAACGAACCAGGACGGTTTCCTGCACCCCTGGGCGCCTCGGATTGCACCAGAGCGCCAATCTGCTTGAATAAGCCACTGAATTGCAAAAAGCACAATTTGAAGTCTGCCGGCCCACGAAGCTCGTGTCCCAGGTTGTCAGTTAAACCGTAAGCGTTCATAGGGGTGCATTCTATTCAATCCCGCAGAACGCGATAAGCTGTCGGGATGAATAACGGAATAGGCCGTCGTGAAGACTTTTCCCCAGCAGAGATCTCCAAGGTCCTAGCGCGCTATCGCCGTAGCGG
>JANXQE010000424.1 GCA_025356925.1 Limisphaerales bacterium
AAATCATGGTCTTCCTGCACTCGAACGGGGTTGGCACCAGCCGGGCCGTGCGGATCTACAAAACCTATGGCCAGAATGCCATCGACGCCGTGCGAGCGGATCCTTACGTCCTGGCGCAAGATATCCCCGGGATTGGATTTCGGACCGCTGACAAGATCGCTCAGAAGATGGGCATCCCGCATGACTCGCTGTTGCGGGCCTGCGCCGGGCTCGCTCACGTGTTGTTGGAGGCAACCGGACAAGGGCATTGCGCGCTGCCCCTGGACTCGCTCAAAAAGGAAGCCAGCGAATTGTTGCTCGTTCCCGAAAGTGTGCTCGATGCGGCATTGCGGCGAACACTGGATGAACGGAAACTGATCCGTGAGGAGGTCGGCGGCGAGGCGCTGGTCTTCCTGCCGGCTCTCCAGAAGGCCGAGGCAGGCATCGCTGCGCATCTTAAGAAACTCTGCGCCTTGCCGACGGCCTATCCCGCGATTGATTTTGATAAAGCGATGGCCTGGTGCGAACAACGAACGGGCCAGACCCTGGCGGCTAGCCAGCGAAGCGCCTTGGAGCAAGCCTTGAAGAGCAGGGTGCTGATCATCACCGGCGGGCCTGGCGTCGGCAAAACCACGCTGGTTAATGCCGTCCTGATGATCCTGCGAGCCAAAAAGGTCCAGTGCCAGCTTTGCGCTCCGACCGGTCGCGCCGCCAGGCGTTTGTCCGAGGCCACGGGGCTGGGGGCCAAGACGATTCACCGTTTATTGGAGGTCGAGGCCGGGAAAGGCGGCTTTCTGCGCAATGAAACCCATCCGTTGAGGTGCGATTTGCTGGTCATTGATGAAATGTCGATGGTGGATGTGACGTTGATGAACCATGTGCTCCGAGCTTTGCCTCCTCAGGCAAGTCTGCTGCTGATCGGAGACGTGGATCAGTTGCCTTCTGTCGGTCCAGGTATGGTGTTGCGCCATTTGATCGAGAGCGGCCTGGTGCCGGTTGTGCACCTGACCGAAATCTTTCGCCAGGCGGCCCACAGTCGAATCATCATCAACGCGCATCGGATCAAAGAAGGTCTGTTACCCGAACTTCTCGATCACGAAAAAGACTCAGACTTCTACTTCATTGAGCGTCAAGAGCCGGACCGCATTGCCGAGACGCTGGTGAACCTGGTCAAGGAGCGCATCGCCAAGCGATTCCAGCTCGATCCAATCCACGATGTCCAGGTGCTTTGTCCGATGAATCGCGGATCGATTGGCGTTCGAGAACTGAACGTCCGGCTCCAGTCCGAATTGAACCCGGCCCGCCCAGACGAGCCCGGGGTCGAACGATTCGGCTGGCAATTCCGCTTGCGGGATAAGGTTATTCAAACCGAGAACGATTATGATAAGGCGGTGTTCAATGGCGACATCGGCCAGGTCAGCCACATCAACCCGATCGAACAGGAGCTTACCGTTGATTTTGATGGCCGCCAGGTCAGCTATGAATTCGGAGAGCTTGACGAGATCTCGCTGGCTTATGCCATAACGATTCACAAATCGCAGGGCTCAGAGTTCCCAGCGGTTGTCATACCCTTGGCTACTCAGCAGTTTATGCTGCTCCAACGAAACCTGGTTTATACCGGGATTACCCGCGCCAAAAAGTTGGTTGTGATGGTTGGCCAACCCAAGGCCCTCTCGATGGCGGTGGCCAACAACCGAACCGAGCGGCGGTTCTCCGGCCTGCTTGCCCGGCTGCGTAGCCCTGCTTTAAGCCAATTGCCGTAGGGCCAGCAGTCTTTTGGGACGGCGGTGCGCACAGGGTGCTCGCCCTACCTGTAACGCGGCTCGCCAGGGTGTCCCTGCCAGAAGCGCGATTTTCAGTCGACAACCCGGCAGCGCCGATTCAGATTTCCCACATGGTCGCAACCAATTCCACAATGTTGCCCCTCGGCACAAAGGCTCCGGGCTTTAGCCTGCCCGACGCCAACGGAAAGAAGGTCTCACTCTCGGATTTCCCCGAGGCCCGTGCGTTTGTGGTCGTCTTCATGTGCAACCATTGCCCGTACGTGAAACACATTCGTGCCGGCTTGGCACAATTGGCCCGTGATTACCTTCCTCGCGGATTGGCCATGGTGGGAATCAACTCGAACGACGTTGCCACGCACCCAGCCGATAGTCCCGCAAAAATGGCGGAAGAGGCTAAAGCCGCCGGCTACCTTTTTGATTACCTTTACGATAAAACCCAGGAAGTCGCCAAGGCTTACCGGGCGGCCTGCACCCCGGATATCTACTTATTCGATCAGGACAAGACTCTGGTTTACCGCGGCCAGTTCGACGACAGTCGGCCCGGTAACAGCCAGGCCGTTACGGGCAAGGACCTCCGTTCCGCGCTCGAGGCGGTGCTGGCGGGCCGGCCGGTGTCTGCTCAGCAAAAACCGAGCATCGGCTGCAATATCAAATGGAAACATGGCAACGAACCCGACTACTTCTAAGAAGGCTTACTGACACTGCCTCCAAGTTAGCCTGATCTTTTCTTCCTTTTGCACAATCCCTGACAGCATGTTTATTGGCATTGAAATCGGCGGGACCAAGTTGCAATTGGTGGCCGGCGAAAAGAACGGAGTCGTCCTCCAACGTCTGAAGCTTACCGTCAACCCTGCCGCCGGGGCGGACGGCATCAGAAAACAAATCAAGGAGGTGCTGCCGAAATTAATGGCAACCTTCGGCATCACGGCCATCGGCGTCGGCTTTGGCGGGCCAGTGGATTGGAAGGTAAATCGGATTTGCCGTTCTCATCAAATCGAGGGTTGGTCCGAGTTCGACCTGGGCGGCTGGCTTCAGCAAATCGCGGGCGTGACCGCCCGGGTTGATAATGACGCGAATGTGGCGGCCCTGGGTGAAGCTCGCCTTGGGGCCGGTCAAGGTTTGAGCCCGGTATTTTACGTGACGCTCGGTAGCGGCGTCGGCGGCGGCCTAATTGTGGACGGCAGGATCTACCACGGCGCGAGCCCAGGCGAAGCCGAGGTCGGCCACCTCCGCCTGGACCGCCAGGGCACCATCGTGGAAGCCCGCTGCTCCGGCTGGGCGGTGGATGCCCGAATCCGCGATTTAAAAACCGGCGATCCGGGGAGCCTCTTGTGCAAAAACCCCGGGTTCGGCCAGGGCGGTGAGGCCAAACAGCTTCCTGCCGCGTTACGAGAGGGAGATGGCGCCGCGAAACGCATTCTGGCGGAGCTCGCTGAGGATCTAGGGTTCGGACTTTCTCACGTTGTGCATTTATTCCATCCACAGCTCATCGTTCTAGGCGGCGGGCTCTCGGGGATCGGCGAGCCGCTTCGTGCAGCGGTCGAGCGCGCACTGCCACCTTTCACGATGGAAGCCTTCGCGCCTGGTCCGCGCGTTGCCCTCGCCGCCTTGGGCGAGGATGCCGTGCCTGTCGGGGCTTTGCTGCTGGCCGGTGAGTGACTGCGGGATTGATCTGGGACTTTTGGTACTCGTCCGTCCAGAGCCGGAAGGTGAAAAGTGCGCGAGAATTCTCCTGACAAGCCCGACAAAACAGGCATCATGCCTCTCTGCATGAAGCAATGGATCTCCGAGTACATTGCGGCTCAAAGGGCCGCAAACGATTCGATCCCGGTCGAAGCGGTGGCGCAACTGATTGAACTCCTCCGCCAAGCACTTAAGGAGGATCGCCAAATCTTTGTTTTTGGTAATGGCGGTAGCGCCGCCAATGCTTCCCATTTCATGACCGATCTTGGCAAGGGCGCCTCCGACAAGACCGGCAAACGCTTCCGCATTCATTGTCTGAGCAGCGATGTGAGCTGGATTACCGCATTAGGCAACGACTATTCGTACGAGGATGTTTTCGTGGGCCAATTGCAGAACTACGGCCGGGCAGGGGACATCGCCTTGGGTATCAGCGTAAGCGGCAACTCGCCCAATTGTGTCAAGGCGTTGGAGTGGGGGAAGAAGAATGGTCTGCGCACCGTTGCGCTGGTAGGGGCTAAGCGGGGAAAGATGGCCGAAATCGCCGAGCACGCTCTCGTCATTGCGGACACCCACTACGGACGGGTCGAGGATGCGCAAATGGGCATCTGCCACTTGCTCTGCTATGCTTTCATGGAACACCCGGAGTTGGCGAAATAGGTTTACTTGGGCAGCTTCAGTTCCACCATCTCGCACAGCACGTGAAATAGAAGCTTGTGGGCTTCTTGGATGCGGGCAGTTGAATTGCCAGGCGCGATCACGTCCAGCGTGGCGAGTCCCTTGGTGAAACCGCCATCGCGTCCAAGGAAGGCGATGCTTTCCAGACCTCGTTTTTTAGACTCTTCCAGCGCTCTGACAATGTTCCGGGACTTTCCGCTCGTGGTAAATGCGATTAACAGATCTCCCTTCTGCCCTAAGCCCCAAACCTGGCGGGCAAAAATTTCATCGGCGTGATAATCATTGCATACCGCCGTCATAAACTCGCCGTTGGCGGTCAGCGTGATTGCGGGGTACGGCCGGCGGTCCTCGCGATAGCGGCACAGAAACTCCGTTGCCAGATGCGTCGCATCCGACGCGCTGCCGCCATTCCCGCACACCAACAGCTTGTGGCCTGAGGTCAGGCACGCCAGGACCAGCCTGACTGCCTGGTCAAGTGGCCCTTCCAATGGAGCCAAGGATTGAGTTGTAGCGATACATTCCTGGATAGCCTGCTGCAAAAGCGTCACATTTCCCAACCTAAGAAAACGGCGAACCAAAAGAAACGCAAAACCAATCATGGTTGGAAATTCCGCTAGCGGAGTTCCAGCTTAGTGACGAGGGCCGCAGGTGCTTTATTTCATCCGGATACGCGAGCGGGTCCTGGATGATCCAGGGCCGTACCAGGTCAGACTAACCCCTTGCCTTTTCCTCGCCGCATTCCCCATGGCCGCTATAAAGCCAGTCCGCGACCAGCGGTCCGAGTTGAAGGCTGTCCCGTGAGGCGGGCTGATCGCCGTCCTTTCGACCTTCGGGTTTCGGGCTTCTTTCGGCCTTCGGATTCCGGCTCGTCCCGAGTCACTTTCGACTCGCCTCGCGAACTTGCGTGGGCTTAGCCTGAACAGTCAGCCAGACCAGGATCGTTATGAACATATCTCGACGAAAATTTCTAGACCAGACGGCAGTCGGCCTTGTGGGAAGCGCGGCGTTTCACGTAACGAGCTTTGCCCAGGCCCCGAGCGAAGCCGGGGGCGGCCAGAAGCCGCTCATTGTTTCCACCTGGCCTTTTGGGAAGCCTGCGAACGATGTCGCGTTGAAGGTGTTGCTTCGCGGCGGCTCGATCCTGGATGCAGTAGAGCAAGGAATCTGGGTCGTTGAATCCGACCCGGACAACCGCTCGGTGGGGCTTGGCGGCGGCCCCAACGCCGCGGGCGTTGTGCAACTGGATGCGTGCATCATGTTCGGGCCGGGCCACCGCGCCGGCAGTGTGGCGGCGCTGGAAGGGATTCGGCATCCGATTTCCGCGGCGCGGCGCGTGATGGAAAAAACCACCCACGTGATGCTCGTGGGTGAAGGAGCCAGGATGTTTGCTTTACAGGAAGGGCTGGAGGCGATCGCTGTGGATTCGCGGGAGCGATACGAGCTATGGCAGCGGCAAAAGATTGGGCAACGCACCAATCCACCGGAAAAGAAAAAGGACAACCACGATACCATTGCGCTGCTGGCACTGGGAGCCGACGGCAACCTGGCCGGCGGCTGTTCGACCAGCGGGTTGGGTGGGAAATTGCCGGGCCGTGTGGGAGATTCGCCGATCCTGGGCAGCGGCCTCTATGTCGACAACGAAGTGGGGGCGGCCGGAGCCACCGGCGTCGGGGAAAATGTGATGCGCTACTGCGGCTCATTTCTGGTGGTTGAGTACATGCGGCAAGGACTGCATCCGCAGTCGGCCTGCGAAGCAACCATCCAACGGATCGCCAAACAGGATCCCAAAGGCCTGGATTTGAGCATCAACTTTGTCGCGCTGGACAAGCAGGGCCGTTTTGGAGCCGCCGGCACGGACAAGAACTTTCGGTTTGCCGCAACGACCTCAAGCAGCAGCGGGGTTCTGCAGCCGATGCTTGTGGACCACCTTGATGCTGGTGCCGGGGCTGGCAGACGTTAAAGCAAGTCCAAGCGGCTGAAATTCGAAGCGCGAGGTTGCCCACCGTTGACTGCTGGACCTCGAAAAGGCAGTGACAGGTAAAGACCTTCGACCACGTTCCAAGTCGCCCGCCAAGATCATAAGTATTGCGTAACAACCTGATCGCGTGATAAAGACCTGCTGCTGTTTAGAGCTGATCGCGGTAGAGGCCAATCAACAGAAGGGAATCCTACTCATGGACCAGGAATGCGATGCC
>JANXQE010000440.1 GCA_025356925.1 Limisphaerales bacterium
GAGAGCCTTGGCCCTGAGGGCCAAGCGTTTCTTTTGTGCAGCGGAGAAGCTCAGGCGCTGCTTTCCGAGCTGTTCTCGGAGTACCCGGTTTTCTTCCAACAGATAATCGATGAGCAGCTGTTGCTTTCGATTCATCCAGCCCGCCACACCAATCAACACCAATTGCCAAGGTTGCATGGAGCAAATGCTGCTCGATCTTTCGCAGGAATCCAGTGCCGACTCCCCATCCGATCGCCAGCAGTCACCGCTTGGTGTCCAAAGCGTCAATTAGTAATCCAATTTGCGAACACTACGGGGTCCAGTGAGCTGGACATTCTCCTCTCCAGCTATCGTCCTGGGCTCAGACCATCTTCCGCCAGTCAGGCATGCCTTCTTGCATGACATGATTGGCGAGGTGAGGATTGAATGCGGCCGGGTTGAACGGACCGTTCCAATCCAGCATTTCCTGATGCCGCTCGTGGCTCGGATCGGCCATCGCTTCGAGATACTCTGCGTATCCTCCAATCCCGCCGACGTCCTCGGGCGGGCAGGCGCGCTCCCCTTCCAGGCACTTAGGATATGCCACCCCAGGTTGCGGCGGCGGCGAGCCTTCGAAGTGCACGTCATGCACCCAACTGTCGCCGAAGTCATAGTGGTATTCAAAGGAGATAGGCGCGCTGTCCGCAGGCAGCAACGCGCTGATAAGAGTCTTTGTGGAATCAAGGCCGGTAAACGGTTCCAAGCCGTCCTCGAGCAATTCAGGATCGCCGCAGCGCCGGCCTTGAATGAAAAAGTGGTGCAGGTGCGAGTTGGTCCAGCCCATGGCCGTCTGGACGTGTTCATGGAGTTTATCCAGCGTGTCGTCTAACACCTGGATGCGCCGCCAAATAACCGGTTCAGTGCCTCGCAGCGTGATTTTGAACTGGAACAGGCGGCGCGACGTTGAGGTAGAGATCGGTTCTTGCACCGCCGCCGCCGTGCGATCGGCTGGGACGTACGGAATCAATCCCTGCTTGAACGCGGCGCGCTGCATCGCCACAGGTTGTCGGCGGATGTCGATCATTAACCCGTTCGGATCCTGCAGGGTCCAAATAATCGGGTTGC
Organism: Limisphaerales bacterium; assembly: GCA_025356925.1. Taxonomy (GTDB): domain Bacteria; phylum Verrucomicrobiota; class Verrucomicrobiia; order Limisphaerales; family UBA8199; genus JANXQE01. The sequence continues at coordinate 1,084 of JANXQE010000440.1, forward strand.
TCTCCCACCGGCTTGGGAGGGTCCAGCGGTGATCAAATTGGTGGATCTTCAGTAACTGCCGGATCGCTTTGGCCTTTCCTTGACCGGTACTCTCTCCGACGCCGAATGCCTGGTCGATCACCGGGAGTTTCATGTGCGGTGACTGGGAACGGTCGGCGAGAAAGTTCACCCAGCCGATCGTGCGAATGACGCCACAAGCCCAGGTTCGGAGCTCTCCTCGGAGCAATGGCGAAGGCCGCTTGGCAGCCAGCTTCTCGGCCAGCCTCTGGCACAACGCCCGGTATTCTTCGTTGAGGTGGGTTTGGCAGAACGCATCCGTCATGGTGACGACCTGTTTCAGGACTTCATGGACGGTTGCCGTGCGCACTTGCGGCGCTCTGATCGGCCTCAGTTTTCGATTATCGACGTCTGGCTTGCTGGCTGGCGCCTCCCAGGGCAACGAGGTCACGATGCCGTTGTTCGCCTTGGCGGTTCGGAAATCTTCCTCGAAGCCGCGCCGGGAGCCAGGGCCGAACGTGACGTTGAACGTGCTGACGATCCCATCGTAGATGATCTTGCCCCGAAACGGCAGTAGCACCGTCTGGACCATCGCCGGCAGCGGCTTCCGGATTACCCGTTCCATGGGATCGACCAGTCCCGTGACCCCGTACGCAGTCGACTTTGCATCGCAGGCGAGAAGGACCATGTGTTTCTTGAACTGGCGCAGCGCAATGAAGCGTCCCGCCACCAAATGACGCCAGGAGGATACGATCCCAAGTTCCTCCTCAGACAGCCTCGCGGGGTTGGCGTCGATGAACACGTCGATCAAATCCAATCGGCCGAGAAATGCCTGCACCACTTCCTGCCGTTTCTCGGGCGGAAGCGACGAATAAGCTGCTGCGGATTCGACAACAGCAGCGCCTTGAATCTGCTCCTTGACAAAGTGCATCAAGGCGCAATGCAACTTGAAAACCAGTTGGGCCTCTTGGCGGGAGAGCAACATACCAAATCATTACATGCGAGGCCTCCGGCGATTGTCAAATCTTCATTCCACTTCCAATCCCCAAATCCTTGCCCTTGGCCTGGGCCGAATCCGACGACCCCTGGCTGGAGACAGCTTCGGGTTGGCTTGCGTGAAAGTCCGTTGGACCCACCAGCCTGCCGCGGTTCTGGGCTCGGTCGGCGTCAGCAGGGGGCACGCCAAGCCATTCAATTTCGTGTTTTGGTTTGCCCGTCATTCGTTTCTTTGCTGGGTTATTCATGAGTGTTCAACGGATGGCATGCGCGACGTGCCATCGAACCGGCGACCAGGATCGGGTTGGCCACCACCTCGTTGGCCTGGAGCCATGGTTTAGAAGGAAAACTCCATGCTCTGTGGATGCTGCTTCCGACGGCGTGGCGGTTTGAGACGTTCCGCTGCGGCTTTCCAATCCGCGATCATCTCCTGGGTCTGCCGCCACCGTTCGCGCATCCCTTGCAAATCCTCCATCAACGTGCGGCCCATTTGGACGGCCATCACGCCGTGGTCGGAGCGGCGGGAAAAATTCCACGCAGGATCGTTCCGCTGTCCCACGATCTGGCGTTTGATTTCGCGCAGCGAACTTTTCAACTTCGCCGTGATGCGCTGGAGCAGCGAGGCGCTGGTGTGCGCGGTCGTGCCGCTGTCGCCAATTTCGCAGAGCGTGAGGATGACTTCCAGTTGTTCCAAGTCGCCAGCTTCGTAGGCCGCCTGGGCCTGATGCCACCATTCCGATTTTTGTGCGGTCATTTCCCGCTGGGTGTCGGGATGCAAGCGGCGGACCAGCGAGCGATATAATTCCTTCAGCCGCGAGGAAGTGTGGGGTGGCGAAGCGGACTCGGTGCGGCGTTCGGCCCGGGGGGCGCGTCTTTCCCGCGGGCGTTCGTGCAGCCTGAATTCGTCGAAGATCTGGTTGAAAAATTCCTCCAGCGGATCCTCCTCGCCGTCGAAGTTTCCGGATTCCGGTCGCGCGCTAAACGGAGTCCGCTCCCCGTCCGGTTCGCCGCTGCCGGTGGGCGGGGGAGGCAGCGGTTCGGGATTTTCACGAAGTTCCATCACCCGCTTGTATGCACGGGCGTAAGAACCGCCCCCGAACATGACCTCGTTGTGGACGTGGAAGACGAGGTCTTCATCCGTCGCCATCTTTTGAGAAAGTTCGCGGATTTCCGTGAGCAACGCGCCGAAATGAGTGTTCAACCAGCGCGTGAACTGCGGCAGATCCGTCTGATGAAACTGGTCGAGCCGCCGCCGCGAACTATCCAAGTCACGCAAAGCCTTCTCGTAGTCTTTTTTGATTTTTATCCGTATGCCCGCACCATCCACTAGCACGACCGCGCGGCAGTGATTGGCCGAATGGTTGTGGGGAGAGGAATGGCTGCTGGCCTGAGGTCTTGGCGCACGGCGTTTCATCGTTCGAAGCCCAGCGTATCACTTTACTAGCACCACTTTCCAGCGCGTTTTCCAACCGAACGGCGGCCCACGACCTGGAACGGTGCGCTGCGAATGCGAAGCACCTGGCTGATCGGGTCCTCCCCGGGAAACAGCGGGTCGGCCATCGTTTTGCCAATGGCCGCGACCTTATTGGCGGAGCGCACGTCTTGCTAAGTAAAACTGACGCCGTCAATGACCGGCCATTGGTTTATTTGGACCGCAACGAATTTGGTCAGGTTCTTCCGATCTGCCGTTTGGAGTACCGGGGCGAAATCAAGCGCTGGGATTTCGCCATCTATAAGTATAGCTTGGAACGATACAGTGCCCAGGAGCACTCGAGGGTGAGATGAAGGCAGGTATGCGGGCATGTCAATGACAGGGCGACCATGCCCGGCGCGACGAAAGGAATCGATATGGCCGAATACGGGGAATGGAACCGAAAGGGAGCAACACTCAGTGATGTGACCGCACGGTCGGAGTACGGCGTGTCCCGCGAGTTCATTATCAAGGGAATCAAGCGCGGAAAACTTGAATACCGTGAGGGGGCGATCTGGGGAAATCCGTACCTGAGGGTCTTGCGGAGCCAGCTCGAAACCTTTATCTCCGAGGAGCGCGGCAAGGGCTTCTTGTCTACGGTCAAGAACCAATCCGAGTTGAAGAAGATCAACAAGGAGATTTCCAAGGTGCGCAAGACGTTGACGGCACTTCAAGCTCGCAAGGCGGAACTGGAAAACAACGCGGCAGTTTAAACGCGGCGATCTGATTGCAGCCGCCGGCAGCTGTTAGTGAACGTGAGTGCGGTCATCATGCCGGAAACGCAGCAGCCGTAACGTCTATTGAAAGCCACGGTTTGTATTGCATCACAATCATCGAAGACGGTCGCATTGGCTGAGAAAGTTTCACCCAATTCTTCACCTAAATCTTCACCTAGCGAGCGTTGGGGGGGCAATGGGCGAGCAATGGAGAGGCAGTGAACGAGCGATCGCGAAAAGCGCTTGAACCCCCGTAAAATCAATGTATTCTAGTGCCTGAACTTGAGTGAGTTGCACATGCGCGAGATTTGCGGCTCAGGCGAACATTCTGCTCGCTACGGTTTGACCATTGGAGTAGAAGCGCAGATGTGGAGAAAGAGCTGCCGCAGCTTTTTCCCGGAACCCAGTATGTGATATGCAAGCAGCTTTCCAAAGGCTCGTGCCGCTACTCTTGCTGCTCGCCCTGCCCGCTGCGGTGCCGGCCCAGTTTGCTTACGCAACCAATCGCGGCTCGATCATGATCACGGGGTACACAGCTCCAGAAGGAGTGGTGATCATTCCCAACACGATCAGCGGCCTGCCGGTAACCAGCATCGGGAATAGAGCGTTCGGTGATTGCACCAACGTGACCAGCGTCACAATCCCCGGCGGCATCACCAATATCGGGCAGGGGACGTTTTATTTCTGCACCGGC
>JANXQE010000442.1 GCA_025356925.1 Limisphaerales bacterium
CCCCGATTGCCGCTCTCTTCCACCAGAGCATCCGTTCCAATCCAACCCGATTCGGGTAGGATCGCGGCACCCATTCTGTCACCAACTCAAAGCGAGGCGAAAAGCGTGTCAATAGCTCCTGGCGCGTGGTTCCAAAGGGTGGTCCATCCCGGTCCGGAATGAGATAATTGACGGCCAGGTACTGCCCGTTGGGTTTGAGCCAACGCTGCACCGCCTGGCCGTACTGGTCACGTTCTTCCGGCCGGATGGCACAAAACAATGTATGCTCGAAGACCCAATCGAAGAGAATCGGAGGTTCTGCGGTCAAGAAGTCGGCCAGGAAGTACTCCGCCGAGAGCCCGGCTGCGCGTGTGGTATCGGACGCCAACCGCACCGCACTAGGAGCGATGTCAAAACCGGCCGCGGTGAATCCGGCCGCCGCCCAGGCGCGGACATCATGCCCCGTCCCGCATCCCGGCACGCAAACATTCCCTCGCGGCAGATCCGGGTGAGCGGCGAGAAAGTCAACCAAGCCAGGCGACGGCGCGCCCTTTTCCCAGGGCGTGTCGTCGGATTGGTAACGTTCTTCCCAATAGTCGCGGGTCATGGAGTCTGGTGTTAAGTGTAATATGAGTTGCTGCCGCCGCAACCTGCGCCACGCATCCCCCCTGCCTCACCCGCCGGCTGCGATCTGTCCATCCACCAACTCGATCACCTTGGGAGCGCGGGCGGCGACCCGGGCGTCGTGGGTGGCGATGATGAGTGTCGTTTGCTTTTCGGCGCGGAGCGCCACGAGCAAATCAATGATTTCTTCGCCGGTATGCGAATCCAGGTTGCCGGTCGGTTCGTCGGCAAGAATGAGGTCGGGTTCATTAATCATGGCACGAGCGATGGCGACGCGCTGCTGCTCGCCGCCCGACAACTCGTAGGGTTTATGCTCCATGCGCTCTTCGAGCCCGACCCGCGCCAACAGCTCACGACCCCGCGCCTCGGCCTGCGCGGCGGGCGTCCGGGCCATGCGCGCGGGGAGGCAAACATTCTCGAGCGCATCCAATTCCGGCAAAAGGTAGTAAGCTTGAAAGATAAACCCGACCTCCTTTGTCCGCAGTCGCGCCAGTTCCCGCCGCGACAACGTCGCCAGGTTCCGTCCGGCCAGCCGAATTTCCCCTTGGTTGGGCGAGTCCAGACCTCCGAGCATATAAAGCAAGGTGCTCTTGCCGGCGCCTGAAGCGCCTCGCAACGCGAGAAAATCTCCTCGGCCCAGCTCCAGGTCCACCCCGCGAAGCACTTCGAGGGTGCGCTTGCCGAGCAGGTAGGTCTTGTGAACCCCCCTGGCGGAGAGCAGTGGCTCATTCATAGCGGAGAGCGGCCACGGGCAGCAGGCGGCCGGCGCGCCAGGCTGGAATCACCCCACCCACCACGCAGATCACCAAAGCGCTGCCGCAGATTAACAGGATGTCCCGCGGAACGATGAGCGCAGGCAACTCGCTGAACCCATAAATTGAAGCCGGGAAAAGTTCAAACCCGGTCATCCGGTTCATGAAGTGGAGGAATTCGTTGCGATAGGACAAGGCCAGCATGCCCAAGCCGAACCCCGCGACCACTCCGACGGACCCGACAAATCCGCTCTGGCTCAGAAACAGTCCGGCAACCTGGAGATCGGTTGCACCCAAGGCCTTGAGCATGCCGATCTCACGAGTCTTCTGCACCACGAACGTGATCAGCGCGCTCAGAATGCATAACGCGGCGACGATCATGATAAAAAACAACAGGTAAAACATCACATTCTTTTCCACGATTAATGCCCCGAGGATGCTGGCGTTCTCTTCCATCCACGAGGTTACGATGAATTTCGGGCCGAGCAGCTTCCTGAGCTGGCGCTGCACCAATGGCGCCTGGTATGGGTCCTTCAGGTTAACCTCCAACCCCTGGACGCTGTCGCCCAGAACGTAGAGCTCCTGAGCGTCGGCGAGAGATGTGACAATAAAACCGGCGTTGTATTCGTAATAGCCCACATCGAAAATACCCCGAACCTCATATTCATCCGGGAGAACGGCTTCCTGCCGTTCCTTGTTTTGGCTGTGTCTGAGTTTGTTCAATTCCCTGGGCGAATAAATCAGCAGGCGATCTCCCACCGCCAGCTCCATATTGTGGGCGAACTCGGTCCCGACCAGGATGCCGCGATCCCGGACATCAAATTTGCCTTCCCTGATGTTCGTCGCAAGCGTGCTCACATTGATCTCCAATTTCGGATCGATGCCGCGCATCCACGGCGCTCCGACTTGGGATTGCCCGCTTTCAGGCTGGGTTTCGACCAGGACCTGGGCCAGCACGTAAGGAGCAACCGCCCGCACATTCTGGTTCGAGGAAATCAGGCGCATGGTTGCCTGGTACCCGTTCATGGTGCGCTTCGGCTCGGCGACTCTGAGATGCGGGCTGAAGCCGAGGATCTTATCACGCAACTGCCGATCGAAACCACTCATCACACTGATGACAATGATCAGCACCGCCACGCCCAGGGTCACGCCCAGCACGGAAATCAAGGTGATCACCGATACAAACGTTCTCTTCGGCCGCAAATAACGCAGCGCCAGCAGCAGTTCGAAGGGCAGCCTTGACATCGGGCGCAAGCTAATCATCGCTGCGAGGCATGTCAACGCAGGTCAAGTTGCTCGTCAGCCAGGGTGCGACCCTGGGAGCCTCGCCTGACAAAAGTCCGTGTCATCCGTCGGTCTCGGCCTTAAACTCAAAGCGCGATGAAAATTCAATCTCTTACCGTGGGTCTGCGGGTCAAGCATCCGCAATATGGAATTGGCACCGTAAAAGCCGTTTCGGAACATTTGGCGGAAATCCGGTTCGACGATGCGCTACGGTCCATCGATCCGGACCTGGGCGAGGTCACTCCGGCCGAGCCAGGTATGGCGGTCACGGGCCTGGAGGTGTCGCTCCGTCAATTCGTGGAATCAACGATCGAAACCATCATCGACCGGCTGGGGATGGAAAAGCCGGATGCCGTGGTAGACCAATTGGGCGCGCGCTGGCACAAAGGAAAAGCAGTCCTGCACCCGGCCGATCCCACCTTGCAAACGAAAGAGATCTCACTGGAAGCCTTCTTTCACAAGGTCGTTGGGATTCGCAACCAATTGCGCGTGCTGGAGCAGAAGATCAACGGTCATCCTGTCCTTTCCGACGGCGAGAAAGTCGAAATGCAGCAATACATCACCCGCTGTTACGGCTCACTGACTACGTTCAACCTGCTGTTCAAGAATAAGGAAGAACAGTTTTCCTCCAAAGGGGAATGACGGCCAAGTCGTCGGTGTGCCAGTGACCGGACGGTGTGGTCGGTTACTGGCGCGGCACGACAAGCCGAGTTTTTGTTCAAGCAAAAGGCGACGCGAACTGCAATCACTTCGGCGCCGCCCACGCCACGGCGTTAATGAAAATCTTTCTCACTTCCGGGCGGTGGTAATCGTTATAGGTCTCGTGACCCGGAGTGAAATAGAACACCTTGCCTTTGCCCACCGTCCAGCACAGGCCCATCCGACCTGGCTCAGTCTTGCCATCAGGTCTGGTGTAAATGCCGTCCAGGGGAACAGCTTCAGGTGTGGGCACGGCAAAAGGTTCGCCATACCGCTCAATCTTGGGCAGCTTGAAGGTTGTCACGCCTTTGCAAATCGGATGGTCAGGGTCTTTGACGATAATCTCAGCGGAAGTGCCGTCCGCGACATATTCACGCCAACTGCAGGCCGTGCCCATCAACTTCTTGAACGGCTTGGCGAAATGGCAGGAGTGCGTGCCAATAAATCCCATTTTGCCCTCCCGCACCCGCGCATCGATCCTCTCCACCAGGGCGTCCTTGACCTCGCCATGCTTCTTGTGGCCCCACCAGATGAGGACATCCGTACCGCTGAGCAGCTCGTCGCTGATCCCCTGGTCCGGGTCCCCAAGGCTCGCTTTGACGATCTGCCAGCCGTCCGTTTCCAGCGGCTTGAGCCCCTCGGCAATCGCGCTGTTGATATCGTCCGGGTAAATCCCCTTCGAACCAGGATCCACGTTCGCAGTGCCTTCGGACCAGACCACCACCTTACGTTTGTCGGTCGCGGCAAAAACACTGGACGTCAGCGCCAGGCCGGCCGCCATGGTTGCCCCGAGAGCCAGGGCGTTGCGCCGCGACATGGTCTCCGTCGTCGAGGCTTGCGGATTCTCAATTCGGTTTTTCGTCATGACGCGATATTGCAAATTCGGATTGCCAGCCGCAAGAGTATTAGGGCCGATCTCCTCGCGAGGCGGCAGGCTTCCAAAATGACGTCCCGTGGTGTAGCATGGCTCAGGTTTTAGCGTCATGACTCAGATCCTCCTGTTTCCGGACCCGCGACCCCTGGTGGAACGATTGGGTCCTGAGTTCTTCCGAAGCGCGCCGCGGGAGCCCGGCGTTTACCTCATGCGCGATCATGCCGATGCGGTCCTCTATGTGGGAAAAGCGAAAAATCTCCGCAAGCGCCTCGCCAGCTATCGCGTTGCCAATCCGGACCGAATGCCGCGGCGCCACCTTCGGATGTTGCACTCCGTTGAGCGCATCGAACTGCAACCCTGCGCGGACGAACTTTGTGCGCTGGCCCAGGAAGCGAGGCTGTTGCGAACGTTGCGCCCCCCCTTCAACCGGGCCGGCACCTGGCCCGGAATGCCTCGATTGTTTGCCTGGCGAGCCACGGAGAAGGGCCTGGACCTGGCGGTGACTCAAGCGGCCTGGGCGGGTTGGCACAACTACGGTCCCCTGGGAGCCGGCGCATTTCCGTTGCGCGCCAGCCTCGCTCGATTGTTGTGGTGCGCGCTGCACCCCGAAGATGGACTCGCCGGGTTGCCCGAAGGATGGTTTAACGGGAGGCACCGGGAGATCTCTACCGTCCCCACGAAACCTGCCGGGCGAGAGAATTTCGATGATTCGGCGGCGCATTTGAGGAGTTTTTTTTCTGGGCAGGCCGACGGATTCAGTGAATGGATCCTGGCGTGCACCTCTTCGCTCGCTCATCCGTTTGACCGGGCGGTCCGTGATGCGGATCTGGAGACCGTAACCAAGGTCGCCAATCGCAAATGGCTGATACCCGGACCGGAAATTCCAGCACCCCAAAAGCTGTAGGTTGGGTGTTGGGGGTTGAGAAGGTAGGGCTCGTTAACAGGACAAGCACTGAATCGCGCCCTCAGCGCTGCGGTTCGCACTTGGCTGAAAAGGGGCTCAGGGCATTGGCTGGGCTGGTCTGAGCGACTCCTGCGGCGTCTCAAGCAGGCCCGCCACGCTGTTTCCACCCTGGCGTGGAAGACAATGGTTGCGCGCCCAACTCCCCCTCCGCCTCCTGCCCGCCTTGCCTTTCCGGTGCTCGTCCACTAAGGTCCCACCATTCTAAGGTCACGGAGTATTGGTGCATGATAGCGACTGAAATGATTGCGGATAAACTGCTCCAGAAACCGGTTTGGCAGGCCCATGAACTTGGGCAACCCATCCCGGATTCAACGCACGCGGTGTCGGTGGCGCTGCCGCGGTGGCAGGATGTGGTCGGTTACGAGGAGAAGAAACCAGAGGTGGTCGAGCGGCTTTCGACCGGCTACCCCCGTTTCGTCGTGCACCCTCTCGTGGCGGAGTTGGGCCGCTATATTGGGCAAGGTCAGGCCAGCCTGCCCTTCCCATCCGCGCGCGCGGCTGAGTTGGCAGCCGGGTTCGTCCGCCGTGCGGGTGACCCGAGCGCCAGGGTAGTTTCCAGGGATGGCGTGTCCGGGGTCGTGACCAGCGATAAAGGAGCCGCCGCTCTGCGCTCTTTCTGGCAGCACACCGGGCTCATCGTTTCGAGCCGCCAGGCGGAGACTCTCCTGAGTTACCGCTCCGCTGGGTCTGATGTCGAGGGCGCGCTAGCTTCTTTGCGCCAGCAGCTCGCTGCTCTTTATGATTGCGCCGAGGATGATGTCTTCCTCGCCCCGACCGGCATGGCCGCGATTTTCTCCGCGCTGCGAGCCATCATGGAACGGACGCCCGGAACCCCGACGGCGCAATTGGGCTTTCCTTATGTCGACACGCTGAAGCTTCAGCAGAAGCTCGGCCACGGCGGCATTCTTCTGCACCATTTAGGGTCGATCGAACAGGAGTTGGGCGCCTTGCTGGATCGTGAGCGCATCGCCGGCTGCTTCTGCGAAATCCCGGGCAACCCCTTGTTGGGATGCGCGGATTTGCGCGTCGTCAGCCCGCTGCTCCGTGAGCGCCACGTGCCGTTGATCGTGGACGACGTCGTCGCGACGCCGGTGAACGTCGATCTCACCCCCCACGCGGATCTCATCGCGACCAGCCTGACCAAGTTCATCGTGGGCACCGGCGATGCCATGGGGGGCGCGCTGATCTGCAATCCCAAATCCTCGCTCTATCCACAACTCAAGCCCATCGTGCGGGCCCAGCACGAAGAGTTGCTCTGGCCGCAGGATGCCGCCGTCCTGGCCCAACAGGCTCGCACTTTTCCAGAGCGGATGCGGCGCCATAACGAAACTGGCCGGCTGATCGCCGAGCGCCTCCGTCAGCATCGCGCGATCGAACGGGTTTGGTACCCGAAATGGGAATTCGCGCAGGCCTACGAAGCCGTGCGCCGCCCTGAAGGCGGGTGGGGAGCACTGATCACCTTCCTGCCCAGGAACGCGGAGACGAATTCGCCCGCGATTTACGACCGGTTGCCCTTCTGTAAGGGACCCAGCCTGGGCACCGTTTTCACGCTTGCCTGCCCATTCACCCTTCTGGCGCATTATACCGAACTGGACTGGGCTGAGTCCTGCGGCGTCTCGCGTTATTTGATTCGCATCTCGGTTGGTCTGGAAGACCCTGAAGAACTGTGGCAGCGTCTCGACCGAGCCCTTCAGTGAAACCGTTCAAAGCGATTGCGGCCATGTCCCTTAACCGGGTCATCGGCCTCGGAAACGCGATCCCCTGGCACTTGCCTGAGGATTTTAAGTGGTTCAAGAAGATGACCACCGGCCAGGTCATCGTCATGGGCCGGAAAACTTATGAATCCATCGGCAAGCCGCTGCCCAATCGCACGACCATCGTCCTGACGCGTTCTGGCCAACCAATCCCCGGCGTTCTGACCGCTCCAAGTCTCGAGGCAATCAACTTGCGGGTCCCGGAGCTAGCCGGTCGCGAG
>JANXQE010000507.1 GCA_025356925.1 Limisphaerales bacterium
CCATCCGCCGCCGCACCCGGCTTCGTTGTGAACCGTCCAACGCCAACCGCCACACCGACCCTGCCAGTAACAGCCCGGCGACCACTGACACCAGGCCCACCCGCACCGCCACCGGTTGCTGGCGCAACACGTCGTTCAACACCAGCCCAAGCCCAAGCGCCGCAAGGAACGTCACTAAAACTGGCGCCAGCACTTCTTTGACGTGCTCGCCAAACTTCACCCCCAGCCGCTTCATCGATCGATAAACCATAAACCAGTCGTTCGTCAGCATCTGGGCCAGCAACGTTGATAACGCCAGCCCGATCAACCCCAACCGGGCGATCAGCAGAAAGGCCAGAACGACCTTCAGGGCTCCCGCGGCAAGCGAGGAAGCCGAATAGGCCTCATCGTTCGTCGCTCGCCCGCACGAGCTAAAGACGTTGGCGTGATGCTCCAGGATGAATGAGGCCAGAAAAATCCCAAGTACTGGGTAGCCGATGAAGTTTCCCTGCCCCAGCCAAAACTCGAACAGCACAGGACCCAGGGCCAAAACCGCGCCACCACCACAGCCCATCGCCAACAACCCGATCTGCGCGTTCCGCCGCAGTATCGCGCGGATCTGCCCAAGTTCACGCGCCTCCCATAGTTGGCTCACGAACACCTGGGATGCTCCCGAGAATACCCCCGCCAGCAGATGCAGGTTAATCACCAGGAGAAACGCCGCACGGTACGCCGGGAGAGCTGCGGTTCCCTCATGTGCGGTAATAAAAAACTGATCCGTGTTGGCCACCAGCAGGTATCCCAGTGCGGTCAGCCAGGCCCGCATCGCGGGGGTCAGCATCTGGCTAAATACTCCAGCCCTCCACTGACCGCGCTGCAGCAGGAGCTCGGAACTTCTCTGCCGCACGAACGCTACGATCAGCAAACGCTGCGACAGCGCCCCGGCGGCAGCCACCACCGCGAGATTCACCAAACCACCACCACACCTGACCGTGATGATCTGCACGAGCAAGGTTACCGAGTTCACCACCGAGCTCAGCAGAGCGTCCCAGCCCACGTAACCGACTCCCTGCAAAAGACAGGTCCAAACCGCCGTCAAAGTCCCGATTGCCTGGCTCAAGCAAAGCACAGCCCACGCTATCCATACCGCGGAGACTGGCAACCCCGGCGGCGCAAGGCTCCGAAGCCAGACCGCGCCCGCCACGAATGAGAAAGCAAAGGCCAGGAGAGCAAGCCAGCGATAGACGCTCCGTCCCATCGCAATCAGGTCCGAAACCTCAGCGATCATTTCCTTTGTGAATGAGCAACCGGCTCCTCGAGAACTCTTGCCCACCGCGAACGCGATTCGGCGCGTGAGGATCACTCCAAAACCGAGATCAAATATGCCCAAGGCGACCCAGCTCTGTCCCAGCAATAGCCACACACCCAATTCTTCTTTCGCCAGATGCCGAAATAACACGGGCATCAGAACGAGCCCCAGCACGATGTTCACCCCGCGGCTGAACCAACTCGCCAATCCTCCGAACAGAATGCGTCGTAACATTAAATGTTCAGGCAGAAAGCTCCGCCATCGGTCAATTAACGGAAAGGTCCCGCAAGACCAACACTCCCAATAGACGGAGGATTGAAGACCTCCTCAACTCTTCAAATTTCACGGACCCCTGGCCGATACCTGCTTGAAACCTGGCCAAAGGCGCCGGAGCCGTGTATAGCAGCATGAGTCTTTTGCAGTCAATCAGTTTCTTTGCATTATCTGCATATTGATATTAGGCATATCTGTTTTTTTCCTTCCCTTCTAAAGAATCACTGGTAAATGTTGTCGCGAGGGTTGGGGCACAATCACCAGGCATTAGCTCTTTGTGAGTAATTCCACGAGTCTCTTTATAGTCGTGACACGAAAGATTGGAGGTTGTCGGGAGCACTTCCGGCGGGCGTCAACCGCCGCACTCCTCCTGTGGGTTGCGTGCTCCGAAAGTCCCACGCGAGCGACGGCGGAGGAAGCCGCGCGCACGTCGGTGGCGGGAGAAACCGCCGAGGAGGCACGGCGCAAGGCCGCTTTAGGGCCAGATGAGTTCAACCTGCTTTTAGGCCCCTCACGGTGGGTTGTCGCCGCTGGGCTAGACCTGGAGGCCAACGACAACATTTGCTTCGATTCGAATCAAGCGAAAGTCGATCTCATCGTCCGTCCCCAGGTCAACACACGCGTGTCGTGCCAGATTACCGACCAGAACAGCGTTAATCTGGCAGTGGGCACGGGTTATTCGGCCTACGCACAACATCCTGAATTCAACCGGCTATTCGTCTCGCCGGGTTCGGAGCTGTCGCTGGATCTGTATGTGGGAGATTTCTGGATCAACTTGCACGAACGGCTGTTGATCACCGAGAACGGGTACGACGACCCGACGGTGGTTGGGACCGGAGATTATTCCCAACTGCAAAACACCGCGGGCCTGACCACGATCTGGGACCTGAACAAGCTGGTTCTCCGCCTCGGCTATGATCACATCAATTACGCTGTCCTGACCGGCGGAGCTGGATTTCAGGATGGTGACTCGGACGTGTTCGCCTTTTCCGCGGGAGATCGCTTAAGGCCGGCGACCATTTTCGGCGTAGAAATCGGTGGGGGAATGATTCGTTACCGAGGCCAGAACACGACGGCAAATCAGGAAGCCGACTGGAACATCGGGACGTTTGTGGAAGCGCAACCATCGCAGTATCTGAGCGTGAAAGCAGGCGCAGGCTATACGGTATCTGCGCCGCAGAGCAGCGGAGCGCAAATCACTGAACCCGAGTTTACAGGTGTCTACGCCCGACTCGGCTTCAATCACCAGGTAAACCGCCACCTGGAATACAGTTTGAGCGGCGGGCGCAGCCTCAATTTCGGCTTTTTTGGCGGGACCGTCGACCTGTACACGGCGGTGTTGGAAGCCCGGTGGCATTTGTTTCAGAGGCTCAGCGTGGGCACTGCGTTTGAGTTCGAATATGGCTCGCAAGTTTGGGTGGGCCGAGAATCATTCAAGCGCTTTGGCCCGCGGTTGAGCCTGGAACGCTCGATCACCGCGAGGATGTCGGGAGCTCTGCGGTACCAGTACTATAGCCGGCAATCGGATGTTCCGGGTGGAAATTATGTGGTCAATATCGTGACGCTCAGCCTGGCGTACAGGCTCTGAGCCCCGGGTGCGCCTGGTGGAGGGCCCGGCGATATCGCCACACGAAAAGGAACGGTTGGCTGTTAAGAGGCCCACGGGACTCGGGCGAACATAGCTCAGGAACTCGCGGAGCTTGTCGTTCCCAGCCAGCGGAGGGGACGACCAACGGGTTTGAGAAATGGATTTTATGAAAATGATGCTGCCATTGATAGCGGTGTTGTTGGCGATATCCGCGCGGTTGGCCTTAAGTGAGACAAACGCAGTTGCGTCCACCGCCCTGCCCCTATTATCGATGACGAATGCCCTGGCGAAGGCAAGGAATGGCGGTGCGGCGACCTTGAGCGCTTACGCGCCGGATGCCAAATACAAATTGAGGATTGGCGACAAGGTCAGCTTCCAGATTCTCGAGGACCGGGACGCGCCGAAGAACCTGGTCGTGGCGGATTCAGGAGAGTTGGACGTGCCGTATCTCGGCCGGTTGGCAGCCATGGACAAGACCTGCAAGCAACTGGCCGGTGAAATCAAGGAGCAACTCGAAAAGGATTACTACTATCGGGCATCGATCGTGCTGGCGCTCGAAGCAGCCAACCGTGTGCTCGGCCGGGTGTACGTGTGGGGCCAGGTCCGGAACCAAGGCCCCATCGAGATGGCGGTGAACGAAAACCTGACAGCCGGTAAGGCCGTCCTTCGAGCAGGCGGCTTTGGCGATTTTGCAAACAAGAAAAAGGTTAAACTGATCCACCCCGGCATCAACGGCGGGCCCAAACAAGTGATCGAACTAAATATGGTTGAAATACTCGAGGATGGGCAGACAGAAAAGGACGTGCTGTTGCAGTCGGACGACTCGGTGATCGTCGGTTCGAGGCTCATTAATTTTTGAAAGAGGGGAACGGGGAATAATCGACGCTAGTCCCTCCGATTTTGTATTTATGAATGAAGAAGCTGAGACGCGGCAGACACCGAGCTTAGCCCACGAGCGGCAGGCCTGGCGGACGCGATTCCTGACACGGTTCCACCGCTACAGGAATTTATTGGCCAGGCGCTGGTGGATTGTGTTGACGGGCTTGGTTCTGGGACTGGGGGCGGCGGAAACCCTCTCGCGTTTCGAAGCGCCACTCTATGTCTCATGCGGCCAACTGATCGTTAACCTGAAGCTCTCGATCCCGGAAGGCTCGCTCTATACCGAGGAACTCAACAACTTTCTGGGAACGCAGGCCGCCCTCATGCAAAGCGCAGGCGTGATCACTCGCGCGCACGAACTGGCGGGAGAGCGGTTGGCGGATCCAGAACCGCAATCCGTCTCACTCAAGGCGGTGATCCTGCCGCGAACCACCATCTTCGTGCTCCAAGGCACCGGCCAGCACAGCCGCTATACCCGGGAGTTCGTCCAGGCCTGCATGGAGGAGTACATCAAACTCAAAAAGGAAATGCGCGCCCAGACTTCCGACACCACCTTGGCGGGCTTGACCGAAGAAGTCGTGCGCCTCGAGAGAGACTTG
>JANXQE010000559.1 GCA_025356925.1 Limisphaerales bacterium
CTGGTGGACCGAGCAACTTCGTTGCGCGTCCGCCAGCATTCATGCCATCTATCAATTCTGCCGCCCACCGCACCAAGGCAAGGTTATCTCGACTGGGTGCCGGTGCCGGTTGTCGTCCCCGTTGGGCCGTCGGTAATTTGAGATTGTGCCGCGGCGCAGGGTGGCGCGCAACAATCTCCTTTGGCGCGCCCACCCGTCGAGGATTGCCAGTAACCGAAGATGTGGAATGTGGTACCTAGGTTACCTTGTAGAGCATGAGCGAGTTTCTTTAACCAGAGGCCGGCGCGGCCGCCGGTGCCCGTTCCAGTCTCTCCGAAGTTGTAAATTTTATGCAGGGTCCATTTGAGGACACACGCATAGGGAGCAAAATCGCGCTTGCCACTGTCACATGCTATGTCAGGAGCGCAACAAGCTTTTGGCCCAATTTGACAATGCGCTTCCCAGTATATGGAACTGGTGCCGAAAGCGCCGACCAGGAGGAGGCGCCAGTCGTCCATCGTCACTTGAAACTGTCCTCGATCCACAAATGAGGCTGATTCACCGCAAGCAAGAAACGATACGAGCGCCTTGGCGTCCTGTCCCAATTGAAGATTGGCGGCGTCTGCACCGGCCATCACCTGTGACTGTTGTTGGACCCTATCTATCGGGTCACCTTCAACAACGACACTATCCCAGTCATACCTAGAATGCCCGATGTTACCGTAGGGGTCGTCGCCGGCATGGTAAAATGCCAAAAGAGATGCTGCAATGGTGAATTCGGTGTCGTCGGAGAACGTAGTTACTCTCTCACTGAAAGGAGGAGTGGGTGCCGACGGACCGCCGAAATCGAAACTCCACAACCCCAAAGGGTCGGTATCAGACGTCGGCTCATCACTGACGAATTGAAACCGGTTCGGACCACCCGCCTGGCCCAGCGGGTCTCTTGAAACGAAACGGCCTCTGCGCCCTTCGTAAAAGCGATTGCGGTAATAGTAAAGCCCGGTCTGGTCGTCGAAACGCTGTCCGGTGAAGAAGAAGAAGTTGCCATGCGGCGAGGAGCGCTGCGAGCCCAGGGCGAAGTTCAGGGCCAGGTTGGTGTTATTGGCGGTGAGAGCGGGCAGCACCGTGGCATCGCCATAAACGGTGTAACGGTAATATTCCAACGTCTGGTTGGCATTGGTCGCGGCGACCAGCGCCGCCGGGCTGCCGAGTTGGTTGGGCAGGAAGTAAAACCATTGGTTGGCGTTCGTGCTGGCGGCGTTCAAGTTGCTTGACGCCAAAATGCCGGTGCCGCTGCGGTCAATGGCGGCCAGAAGATGCTCGTCCATCTGCGGGCCGTCCACGTAAATCCGTTCCAATGTCGCCGGCGCGCTGGCAAGGGTCGCCCCGGCATTGAACAGCCGTTCCTCGGTGGTCGTCCAGCCATCGTAAATAAACCGGCGGATGGGAGTGTTCGAGTTCCCTTGAATCGTCGCTATCCGGCGGCGGAGCGGATCAAACCGATAGCTTTGAACGGGATTGACGCCTGTGCTCACGGAGAACAAGCAATTCATGGCATCCCAAGTCGCGGCAGCGGTGACATCCGGTTGATTCGTATTGCCAGTCACTGGCAGCACCGGGACACTGGTCATGTTTCCGGCGCGGTCATAGGCGGGGTTCAGCGCAACGGCATTCCAGGTCAAATTGGTGTATTCGTCCGCAGAATTAATGATGTAGGTATCCAGATTGATTGGCTGCGCGGTGAACGGGCCGCCATAAGTTGCCGAAGTCCTGTCCAGGTTGTCGTTGTACGCGAAGGTGTTGGAGAATGACGTGGGAAGCGTGCCACTGGCGGAACGATAGCTGGCGCCGGTCAGTTCATAGCGGTGGTTATACTGGTAGTAGTCGTAATCGTTGTTGTCGTGCAGCCAGCGTTCAGATTGCGGATTGTCCATGGAATCATAAGCATATTGGAACCCAACCAACAGGTTGTTGGTCGAGCCATTCCAGACGAGAGACGACAACCGCCGCTTGACGTCATAGGTGTTGGTCATTTGCGCGCCGTTGCCCAGCAGTTTGGTTTGAATTCGGCGCGGGCCAAAATAATTGTAGGTGGCAACCGGTGAATTGCTTGCGTTGAAATATTGGGCCCAGATTTTCTGGTTACGGTTCAGCGCGTCCATGGTCCGGGAGATGGATAGATCGGTGTGGGTTCCGGCGACGACCAGGCAATTGGTCTGGTTGGACTGCAAGTCGTAGCCATACTGAACGGAAACCGGCTGTTCCCAGCCGTTGGCAAACCCCGAGCCATCAAGGCGAATGGACTGCGTTTCGTTGGTCATGCGGCCCAGCGCGTCAAAGCTCCGGTTCACGCTGGCGTAATTATTCATGGCGCCCGTCATCAGGTTGCGGGCGTCATAGGCAAACTGCTGTCGGGTGGCTCCAGGCACGCCATTGGTCAGGGCAATGTTTTGGCTGACCAAGTGGCGTGCCGGGTCGAACGTGTTGCTAAAAACGACTCGCCGTTGCTCCTCCAACAATATGGGGTCGGCCTCCGCGTCGTAGGTAGTCTCGACCCGATTATAAATCCCGCTGGGTCCATTGCTGCTCCCGTCAATCGGGTTGTCGGAATCGGGATAAACAATCCGCACTTTGCGATCGGCATCGTCGTAGGCGTATTGCGTATTCTGAATGGAGGCCAGGTTGGTGGCGGTGGAATAAGAATGGTCCTGAATTATGTTGCCGTTCATGTCATAAACATGTTCGTCTCGGGAAAGGGTGTCGGGGGTGCCAAAAGTTGGATCGCCGTGGTAGCGCTGGATGAGGGTCATCCGGTTTTGATAATCAACGGTCGTGAGCGCAAAATTCGTGTCGGCGTCCTGCACCAAACGGGTGTTTCCGCGAGAGTCGTAGGCGAAAAAGGCGGCGTCATCAACGCTGTTTCCGTTCAACCCGAGGATGTGAACGGCGGTCCGCCGGTTGTTGCCATCATAAACGAAGGTCGTCACATAGCTTTGTGGAACACCCGCCGCCCCCGGCCCGGCAACTTCGCCTTCCGTGAGCACAACCACGTTCCCATCGGCATCGTACGAATTGGTAGCGGAATTTCCCAGGACGTCCGTGACCGTCAGCCGCAGGTTGTCGGCGTCGTAAGTGAATCTGGTAGGATTGCCATTCGCATCTTGGTTCACGATGACGCGGGAACCGGGATCATAAAGGGTGGCATAGCTGGGATCACCGGAAGCCGCGGGATTGACCAACCCGCTCTCATCGGTTGACAGACTGCCGTCGTTGACCATTTGGTACCTGCGGCCCGCCTCATCGAAACGCTGGTAGCTGCGACTGAAGACCGCCGTGATGGCTCCGGACCCCTGGGAGACTGCTCCGACCTGAGTAGTCAGCACCTCGCCGGCGGCATCATACGCGACCGTCCTCCCGTTGCCGTTGGGATCCGATTGAGCGATTCGCCGGCTCCTGAAATCAAAGAAGTTGTAAGTCAGATAACCCCGGCCGTCCAGTTCCTGAATGCGGTTCTTTCGCGAATCATAATTCTCCTGCCGATAGCCCACAAAGCTGGTGGACCCGAGGCTGGTTGCCTGCTTGGAGGCTGGATAACCGCTGGTGATTTGCGGGCCGGGAGCAATCCCGTAGAAGGTTCTAAATGGCAGCAACCGCTCATCGTAAACCATAAACGCCCGGTTACCCAACGGCTTTTGGATCACGATTTGCAAGTCATTCGAATTGTAAGCAAAACGGGTGAGCAAATCATCGGCGTGATTGGCATCCACTACCCGCCGCTCGGACAGCGGGTGGTTGACGGTATCATAGGTGCGTGAGACATCTACCGAGCCAGTGCCAAGCACGTTACCATTATAATCAAGATTTGTGCGACCGAGCAGGACGGCATTTCCCACGCCGTCATAGACGGTGCTTGTCGTATAGCGCGCCTGCTGGCCAGTCCACAGCGTGACGGAAGGTTCGGTCTCCAGAATGCGCTCCCCCAAATTGTCATATTGGTAATCGGTGGTCAGGCCCCTCGGATCGGTCGTCTCCGAGATCATCCCCAGAGAGTTTACCCTGAGGGTGGTCGTCAGGCTGGTGACTGGATCGGCCGAGCCGGTCGCGCCCTTGGTGACGCTGGCCAGGTAGCCGCCAAAACTGCCCACCGTGTTGATGTTCCCGCCCGTGCTGGCGCCAGTGTAGTAGGCGTAGGTGGTGATGTCTCCGTTGGGGTCGGTATAGGATAGTTTTTGGCCATAGATATTATAGGTCCACGACTCGGCAATCGCCTGCGGCGAGGCGACACCCCGAGTGACGGTTGGGGCCTCGTGGCTCAGACGGTTGCCGTTGGCATCATACTGGTAAGTATGAACAAAATTCAGGCCGGTGTAGATTGGATTGGGGTCGTACGTGCGGGGATCGGTTTGGCTCAACATGCGCGAATACTGACTTGACTGGCCAAAGCCTGAATTCTGATAAGTGGTCGCGACATGAATTGAACTGGTGCCATCGGTGTAAAGATCGCCTGTAACCTGGCGATTGGAGTTATAAGTATAAATCCGGCGAGGCCAATTCATAGGGATGCCATTGGAATCCAAAGTCAATGTAGCCGCATCCAGGCTGCTGAAAGGTTGGACAACGGTATTCGGGCTTAAACAATCGCAATCCTGCAGCCAGCGCTGTTCGTAATAGTTGGGTTCGCCTGAGCGCAACGCTGGTTTTCCCTGGCCGGTCGCGGTAAAGGTCACTTTACGTCTCAGTCCAAATTGGCCTGCTCCACCGACTGGGCCGCCTGCGCGGCTGTGGATTTCGTAGTCGGTGATATTGCCTTCCCGGTCAATCGTGCGCGTAATCATGTTCTTGGCGTCCAACAACGGCAGCGGGGTGGGATTGGCGGTAGGGCCGTAAATGTGGACTTCGGGATTGCCATTGATATAGTTGGTCACCACCCGACCCTGCGAGTCATAAACCCAGGCTTGCGGGACGGCCCCGCGGTCGTCGGTGATGGAAGTGATGTGGGTAGGATACGAGGTGTTGGCATAGGCGATCGTGGTGGTTCGCCCGCGCGTCACCAACACGCTGGCCAAGTCGGTATTCAGCACCTCTACCCCAGCCGCGATGCCCGCGTATTGAGTCTCGGGAGTAACGATGCTTGTCAGGCGACTGGAACTGTCGTAAGTGAAACTCCAAGTGCGTCCCAGGTGGTCGGTGAACGAACTCATCAGCCCACTCGGCCCGTAGGCGAAGGATTCGGTTTGGCCCAAGTCGGTGGTGATGGATTGGAGAAGACTCGAACCATTGTAGGACAGGGTCGTGGAATTGCCGTTAGGCTCGCTGATGACGACGGGAAGGCCCGGAGCGCCATTCAGGCCGTGAAAGAATTGAATTTGCAGGCCGGAAAAATGAGTCAGCGTCCAGCGCTGCGTGTTGGTGTTCAGGGTCAGGGTTGATTCGAAGCCCGGCGGCAAGGACCAGTTGAGACCATCGCTGGAGGAAATACTGTAAACCCGCAGATCGGGCGTAATAATCTGCCCGGCGGCCGCGCTGTTTTGCACCACCATCATGTTGTAGCTGTGCGAGAAGCCGCTGCCCACCGGCCCGGTGTAGTTGACGAGCGAGGCGTGCATCAACTGAAAATCAAACCCCTGCAAGCGGGTTGAGAAGGAAAGGATCGGAAAATGGAGGCGGAGTTTCCCGGTGGCCAACTCCGTTCCAGGGTCAACGGGCGTGAAAGTATTGCAAAAGAAGAGCGGGGAGCCGACCGGGCTTGGGCAGCCGCCGCAGGCGCAAATATCCGGTTCAATTGGGCCGGAGGAGTCCGAGATATTGTTGACGGGCACGTCCGCGGTCGAATGGTCGCTGTAACTGCGCACGATGATGAAAGGAAGCATCGGACTGTTCACTGTTCCATTGGCTGAGGAAACGGACATGGTGATAACTTCATTGTCGGGAATCAGGGACGTATTCAGATCAAACGTGTAAATACCTTTCGGGTCGGCGGTCACGGTGTCGTTAAACGCACCGGGGCCACTGCCCCCGGAAAAATGGACGACCGCGCCGGGGCCATAACCCGCAGGGACTTCTCCAACCAGAACGAGACCGTTGCCAAAGTATTCGGTGACCGGCGGCGGTTTGATGAGCACGCAACGGTAATAGCGAGCCTCCTGGCCGGGGCTATTGACGTCCGTAACCAGGGCCGTCCCGGTAAAGGGTGGAGCCGTAGTCAGCGGCTGCCAATCCATGAGGTCGCTGGAAACCTGCACCTTCATCCCCAGCGCGGGCGGCCCGGCGGCGCCGAATTCGAACTTGCCTCCGCTGAAACCCATCGGCGTCAGCAACAACGGCGCCGTCCCAACAACAGTCACCGAAAAGAGCTGCGGATTCGTTGCGGTGCAGTTTGTCGGGTCAGGACTGCCGGTCGCCTGCCATGTGCCGGATATGACCGCTGTTTCGTAACCGTTGTTTGGCGGCCTCTCCAATTGAACCCGGATATCCACCTCGTTCGCTGGATTGGCAGTGATCATATTCGTGAGCATCGGGCTCGTTGGATCGAGGCTCACCGACACGATGCAAGGCTCGCCAACGGAAGGTTTGACTCTAATCAGCTTCTGAAAACCGGGAACCAGCACCATCGGGTTCTGCGGCTGAGAGCCGTCCGGGTTCTCCGGCCAGACCACCGTGTGTGCCTGGAGCGCCGCGACCGTTAACGATACGATTAATAGGCAGGACAACCGCGTAATGGTTTTGGCATTCATAGCTTGTTGGCCAACGGGATTACCTGCCTGTGAAAAAATCTCCAGGATTGATGACCCTTGGCCCCGAGCCAGAATGGTGAAGACGCAGGAAACCTGCTGTATCGGTGGCAAATAATCAAGCTAGTAATATTCTGACATTTCCCATATGGTTTCATGCCCAAGACCGGCGTGTTTGGTTTTCGTAATTTTCTCCCGAGACCGACACGTGAAGAAGTCAAACCAGGCTCATCAGGCGGGCGAAGTTGGGCAGGCCAGGAACCAGCGAGGGATGG
>JANXQE010000566.1 GCA_025356925.1 Limisphaerales bacterium
GAAACCGAGCCGGAACCTGCGACCGACCCCAATCCGCAATCGGGACCGCCGGATTCCGCACTCCGCACTCCGCACTCCGCACTCCAATGACTTTCGGCCATCCGCTACTTCTGCTGCTCTTACTGCTGCTGCCCCTCCTGGCGTGGCTAAAAGGGAAGCGTGGCGAACCGCCCGCGTTCGTGTATTCCTCCGTGCAACTGGTGCGTGGCCTGCTGAACATCACCCGAACGCACTCGGGCGGTTTTCTTTCCGCGCTACGCTGGCTGGCGTTGGCACTGTTCATCATCGCTCTCGCTCAGCCGCGGTTGACCAAGAGCGAAACCAGGGTGACCGCCAGCGGAGTTGAGATTGTGGTGGCGCTCGACATGTCCGGCAGCATGATCTCAGAAGATTTTGAGGTGCATGGGGAACGCGTTAACCGCTTCAATATGGCCCGCGCGGTCTTAAAAGACTTTATCGACCAACGACC
The DNA here is from genome assembly GCA_025356925.1 of Limisphaerales bacterium. GTDB lineage: Bacteria > Verrucomicrobiota > Verrucomicrobiia > Limisphaerales > UBA8199 > JANXQE01. The sequence continues at coordinate 470 of JANXQE010000566.1, forward strand.
CAATGACCGCATCGGCCTGGTCGTGTTTGCCACCGAGCCGTACATCGCCACCCCTTTGACACTGGACCACGATTTCCTCAACCAGAACCTGGACCGGCTTCGGATTGGAGCGATCGACGAAAATCGCACCGCCATCGGCTCGGCGCTGAGCACCGCCGTCAATCGCCTGCGCGAGCTGAAATCCAAAAGCAAAATCGTCATTCTGATGACGGATGGTCAGAACAATTCAGGAAAAATTGCGCCCCTGACGGCCGCGGAAGCAGCCCAGGCACTCGGCGTGAAAGTTTACACTATCGGAGTCGGCCTGCGTGGCATGGCGCCCATGCCAGTATATTTCGGCGGACAGCGAGTCGGCGAACGAATGGAACCCGTGGACATTGACGAGGATACGCTGAAGAAAATCGCCGACCTTACAGGAGGTAAGTATTACCGCGCCGACAACACGGCCCGGTTCCAGGCGATCTATGCGGAGATCGATAAACTCGAGAAAACCGAGAAAGAGATCAAGAAATTCGCCCAACATAAGGAATTGTTTGCCTGGGCCATCGCGCCGGGGCTTGGGTTGGTCTTGCTGGAAACGTTGCTGCGCCATACTTTATTCCGGCGGCTGCCGTGAGATAATAAAATGCAATTTGCGCATCCCAACATCCTGGTGTTGCTGCTGGTTTTTCCGCCGGCGCTGATTGCCTTTTTCTGGTGGTCATTTCGCAAACGGCAGGTCTTGATGTCACAATTCATCCAGGCACGCTTGTTGCGCG
>JANXQE010000576.1 GCA_025356925.1 Limisphaerales bacterium
CCAGGCGTAGCCGGCGCGGGCCGGTGGGACCCACCATGAGCCAGGCGGCCCCTCGCGGAAAGTGGTCGTCGGAAACTTTACTAGAGAACTCCTCGTAATCCGTTTTATAATCGTCCCATCCGATGCGCTGCTTGGGCATGCCGGTTGTACCGCCGGTCTCAAAAACGTTGTAGGGCCGGCCCTTGAATCGCGCCGGGACCCAGACATCGGGCTGCAGGTCGCGGAGCCATTCGTCTTGAAAGTGGGGAAACCGCCCAACCAGGTCCGCCAAACTCTTTACTTCCTCGCGAGGGTCCCAGGCGGCTTTTCGTGCCCAGTCCAGCCAGAACGGAGACCCCGTTTCGGGCGAGAAATGCCATTGCACGATCTCTCGGACGTGCGCGTCGAGGCGCTCTTGCGCGGTCTTGGTTCGGGTTTGATCGATGGACATGGCGAGTGATTAGTGCAGCGGCGCCGAGGCTCGGGACTCCGGGGCATCGTTGACTCGGCTGGGGAAATATTTCTCGATCGTGCCTCGGCTGGGAGGTGGGGTTAGCAATGAGAACAGCACCATACAAGCCGCCGACCCCAGGACCATTGGCACCACGGGAAGAAACCCGAAGACGGTGACGTTGGCCGTAGAACGCTCGAAGAGATGGCCCAGCGCCGAGAAAATCACCGCCGCCGGCTGCCCCGGCTTTGGCGCAATGCCGTCGGAGGCCTTTTGCACATACCAAGTCAAAATGAGCCACGTGGCAACCCACAGTGTGGAGGCCAATGCGCCGTGCTTGGTGCTGCGCTTCCAGAACAACGCGGCGATCATGACGGGGGCCATGGCGGCAAAACCGGAAAAGGCGAAACGAACTGCCAATTCAAAGATGCTTTCCGGTGTCACAAGCGCGATCAAGTAGGCGATCACCGTAACCACAAGGATAAAGCCTCGCGCAAAAAAGACGCTGCCCTTCTCGCCGTACTTGGTCGTTCCACCGTAGTGGGCGAAGACGTCCTTGGTGAACATTGTGCTGATCGCCAGAACCTGGTGGGTGTCCGAGCCCATGACCGCGGAGATGATCCCGGCGCCCAGGATGCCCGCTAGCCAGACCGGAGCGTGATCGGTCAGCAGGTGCAGGAGAATGCCATCCGGATTCTTGAGTCCGGGTTCCAGTTGAGTCCCGAGCACGCCCAGGAAAATGCAGGGGAGCCAAATCGCCATGATCGCCACAGGGTAGAGCACCACGGTGCGCTTAAAGGCGGTGACCTTCCGCGCGGCAAAACACATGATCGCCATGTGCGGGAACATGATCGAGGAGAGCGGAATCAGGGTGTAGCTCCAGAAGTAGCGTTCCGGCATGCGCTCGCGAGTGAGCAGATAGCTCGTCTTAGGATTGGAAGCGATCTTTCGGACATAATCTCCGAAACCCCCTGGCAAGTCGTGGCTGATCACCGCGACCGCGACCGCGCCGAAGAGCAGGAACAAAAGGGTCTGGAAGATGTTGACCCAAACCGTTCCACGCATGCCGCCGAAAAAGACGTTCGCGGTGACGACCAGAGCGACAACGGCGCAACCGAGGGGATAAACCACCCGCCCGCCACTGATGTCGGTGAGCACGCGACCTCCTCCCATGATGCTGATGATCATGTACGGCACGAGCATCACGACGCTTAAGATGAAGATGAGCGTGCCGATCGTCGAACACTCCCAGCGGTCACGGAAAAAAGAAACCTGGGTCTGGTGTCCAAATCGTTTACCCAGCGCCCAGAGCCGGGTGCCGATGAAAAATATTGTGAGCGGGATGACCAGGCCGGAAGAGGAAGCCATGAGCCCGTAAATGCCAATGCCCTGCCGGTAAGCCTGCCCGGAACTACCGAGAATGGCGAAGGCCGTCATGTTGGTGGCAAACAGCGATAGGAAAAAGACCATCGAGCCGACGGTTCGATTCGCGAGGAAGAAATCTTCCGTGTTGGCCTGCGTTTTGCGGAAGGCCACACTGCCGATGACGGCAATGATGACGAGGTAGATGGAAACGACGACGACTGGAATCATCAGTGGTCTTTCGTTTGGTCGCCCTTGCCGTCCGACTCTTTCCCTTGGACATTCTCAAGGTGTTTGGGCCAGGCGACGCTGACCAACGCGGCCATCAGCATGGCGGCGACGACCGAGTAAGCGGCGTGATACGCCAATCCTACAGGCAAAAACCCCAAGACGAGCGGTTCGGCCTTCTTCCAATTCCAGAAATCCTGGTGCAGGATATAGATCGCGACGATGAGCAGGGTCAGGAGGAATGCTTTGGCGGGTTTCATGACCGGTCTAGGGTTTCAGGCGAGCGTCTGCGCCTCTCGACTGATCCTCGCTGGCAAAAGCAAACAGGTGGGTGTTCGACGAAATGTAGAGCACGCCACCGGCGACGACCGGAGTCGAGTAGACGGGCGCACCGAGATTCGTGACGCTCAGCAGTTTCTTCTCTTTGCTCGCTGCGAACACCGCGAGGTCCCCGTCTTCGTCGCCAATATAAACCTTGCCGTCGGCCACCAAAGTAGACCCCCAGATATGCGCCTTCAAATCGTGAGTCCAATAGAGCTTGCCGGTCTCAGCATCGAAACAGTGGAGATAGCCTGAAAAATCGCCGACAAACAGGAGGCCTTCTGGAGTGATCGAAACGGTGGAAAGGCTGCGGTGGATTTTGTCGTAGGACCAGATTTTTCCGGTCTGAGTAATGTCGCCGGTTTTGGTGGCGTCGATACAAGTGATGATCCCAACACCTTCGCCATGCTCCGGATCCTGGCCTACAGCCGTGTAAATCCGATTTTTCCAAAATACCGGCGTGGCATTGATCTCGCTCGGCCCCTCGGCATCGGGGTACTTGAATTTCTTGCGGTCCGGTGGATTGCAGTCGTACCACCAAACCTTCTTTAGATAGGAACTGTCGCCTTCTTTCACAGGCTTGGGATCGAAGGCATAGCAGATACCATTGCCGCCTCCCAGGAAAATGAGTTGTTGGCCGTTAACGACTCCCGTCGATGGGGAGCACCATTGTCCATGGAAAATCTGGGAGCCGATCTTGGCGTCGTCCTCGCCCATGAGTTGGCCGGTATGTTTGTCCAGGGCGATGAGGCTGGGAGAATTGGGGGAGGGAATGTTGGAATGCGTCCAGTCCTGACCATTGGAGGTGTTGACGTAGACCAGGTCACCGATGATCAGCGGCGCGCAGTCGGAGGCATTGTGCGGGAACACGCCCAACTCGTCGATCATGTCGTAGCGCCAGATGATGTCACCGTCTTTCGGGCCGGGTTCGATGGGAGGCGCGGGGTGTTCGGAGGGTTTTCCCTTGTCGATGACGACGTCCTTGACGACATATTTTGCTTCGTCTTTGAACGGCCCGTCGTTGCCGTTGGCCATGCCGTTGACGTCCAGGCACAGAGCCTCGCAGCGGCTGCTGACCACATAGAGACGGTCGCCTTCAATCGTGGGCGAAGAGAGCAGGCCCAGGCTCTCCCAATCGTTAACTTTCCCCGATGCGAGTTTGGGAATCACGAGTTGCCAGAGGAGTTCTCCGGTCTTTTCGTTGAAGCACATGAGAATGCTCCGGTCACCTTGATGGCGAGGATCACGCGGATTCTCGTTGTTGGTTCCGATGAATACTCTTCCTCCGGCGACGGTGACGTTGCCATAGCTCTGCGAACCGATTTTGGCGACCCATTTGAGATTCTCGATGTTGGCGCGGTCCACCTCATCGGTGCCCGGCTTGAACTTGATATCTCCGGTCTTGGCCCTGGTGAAGTGATCCGGCAAACCCTTCGCCGGAGCATACATGTTGCGCGCGGGCGTGCCTCCCCACTGCGACCAATCCTGGGCGGGGACGGAGATAACGACCGATGCGGAGATTGCGCTCGCGAAAAGAGCGGTTACCTGAGTGGTTAATTTCATTTTCGAAAAAGTTGCATTCGGTCTGGGCGGTTAGAGCCGAGGTTTCGCGATGGTTTGGGCCGCTTGCCGAGTCGCGCAGATTTTCAATGCGGCTTGGCTCCTAATCGGGCGTGACATTAATGTTGTCGACATAAACCCGCATATCCTGCGGCGAGAAGCCGAAAAGACCGGGACAGCCAGCCTGGTGGGCGGTTTTGTGCGGCACCTCGATTGTCCAGGCATCCGGTTCGGCGTCCTCGCGTTTCCAGGCCTTGGCGCGAACCACGGCTGATCCGTCCGCGTTGCGGTCCACCCGCGCCTTGAGCCGGTACCAGACATTCGGCGACCACTTAAAATCCTGGGCCACACGCAAGCGATCCTGGTTGGAATTGATTTCGAGCTTCTGCTCGTTTCCTTTGAGGACGATCAAGTAGTGTTGGTTAATAATGCCAATCTCCGACATCTTGCGCCGGTTGCCATCGCTCATCACGTCGGCCTCAATGGTGTAATTACTCATCTCAGGCGTGCCGATGAAGACGGTAGCGCGTTGGAAGAAACGATTATCAGTCGTCTTGGCCATGACTTTATTTCCGTCCTTCTCGCGCACGTCAAATTTGAAGCGGGCGCCGATCCACGGCAGCGGTGGATATGAATACAACGTGCCCTCGGCATTGGTCTCGGTCAGTGTAAAGGACTCGAAATCCTGTTTGATGGGCAGGTTTGGCATGACCCGGCCACGAAGGTAGCCTTTCAGTCCGCTGTAAGAGGCTTCGAATGCACCCGCGGAAAGCACAGTGTCTGGTGCCGCAATCAGTTCGCCAGTCTCATTGAAAGCGCCCTTCATCGACGACTTCACCCTTGCTGTTGGAGGAATGTAGCTTGCCCATTTCACCTGGGTCGAGGGGATCGATTCGTCGACCGTAAATCCGTTGGCATCGAGAGAACGAACGCGGAAAGTGGCTTTGTCACCCGGATGCAGAAGAACTTCGGAAGGGATTGCCTGAAGCTGAGTGGCTTTACCCGCAGCAGGCCACGCCTTTTCCGCGACGGGTGTCGGGCACCCAGGGTTGTTGCCGGGTTTGCCCCAGCAATAAAGGTGACGGGTGGTTTGCAGATAGATTTTACCGTTGTAGGCGACCGGAGTGCCGAAGCAACGACCGTCAAGCACCGCATGACAGAGGATTTGGCCCTGGCTGTCCCCGGGTTTGATGATATAAAAGGCGCCCTTCGTTCCCGCGTCGGCTTCGCCGGAGGCTTTGGTCTCGGGATCATCCAGAATCGGCACGTAGAGCTTGCCATCGGCAAACAGCGGGCAGGAATTTCGCTGTTCGATGCCCAGCTTCAGCTTCCATTTGATCGTGCCGCTGTCGGCATCGACCGCGAAGAGGTCGCCCTTTTCGGCCACCATGTAAATCGTGTCGTCGGCCAGAATCGGGGAACTGGTCGAAGAGGAGATATCCTGGGACCAGAGCTCGAGGTCTTTGCGCTCCAGGACAACCGGTCCCGCCGCGGCATTGGTGGGCATCACATCCGGAAGTTTGAGCGCAACCATTTGCCCCAGTTCGTAAGGCGTGCCGTAAATCGCAATGACCTTGTTATCCTTATGTACCAGCACGGTAGCATTGATCCCGGCGCGGAACAACGAGACGCGCCAGAGGGCTTCG
>JANXQE010000653.1 GCA_025356925.1 Limisphaerales bacterium
TTGCCACGCCGTCCTTGACTGTCCTCAGATCGTTTCGATCAGACCGCTTTGGGCATCTTGGTCCAGGCACCCTTTTTCTGGCTGCTCTTGACCGCTGTCTCGATAAAGGCCAGGCCGGTCCAGCCGTCTTCGACGTTCGCGTATTTGGAGCCGTCGGCGCTGAAGGCTTCGCCGGCTTTCCACTTGCGCACGTCGGCTTCGAAGGAGCGATGGAGGCGGGCATAAGCATCGTGAAAGGCTTCCGGATGCCCAGCGGGGATGGTGGGCTCAGCCAGTAAATCGGCTGGAACGTCTTTCGGCAGAAAACCATCGCCCGGACTCACCGCGCCGCGCCAATAGATGCGGTCCGGCTGGTTGGCCAGGTTAATTGTGATCGATTCCGGCTCTTCCTGGCGCCAGCGCAGTGTGCCTTTGGTTCCGACCACCTCGATCCCGAGGTCGTTTTTATGTCCGATGGAAACCTGGGAAGCGCGGACCAGGGCCTTGGCACCGTTGCTCAGATGGCAATAGACCGTGAAATGATCATCCAGCGGACGACCTTCGACGAAGGTCTCAAGTTGCGCGGACAACTCGGTGACATTCAGCCCGGTGACATACCGCAACTGCATCAGGGCGTGGGTGCCGATATCGCCGCCGCAGCCGGAACCGCCCGCCAGCTTGGGATTCGTCCGCCACGCCGCCTGCATCTGGCCGGTCGCCTCGAGCTTGGTCGCCAGCCAACCCTGGAGGTAATAAGAATCCACCCAACGAACTTCACCCAGCAATCCGGCCCGCACGATGTATCGGGAGAACCGCGTCGTCCAGTGCCCGAGATACGTGTGGGCGACCGCAAACGGAACGTTACTTTTCCGGACCGCTTTGACTAAATCATTGGCTTCCTTGAGATTCAAACACAGCGGCTTCTCGCACATGACGGCAATGCCCGCCTTGATCGCTTTCATTGCCGGATCAAAGTGAACATGGTTCGGGGTCACGATGACGATATAATCCAGCTTTTGCCCACCTGTCCCCGCCGAAGCGTTGGCGGCGATCATCTCGTCATAAGAACCGTAGCCTTTGATGGGGTACGGCCAGTTGGCGGCTTCGTCCAGGGCGACTTTCGGGTCGGGGAACAGCGCGGCCGCGACCACCCGGCGGGTGCCGTCAAAGTGAATCGCTTTCTGGTGCGGTTGGACAATAAAGGCGCCCTTGCCGCCACCCACCAAACCGACATTGAGGGGTAATTTAGACATAAATAAGTTCCTGTGTTTCTGTTCGAGTTTTTCAGTTCATTCCACTGCTACCGTGCGGTTTTCTCGCAACCCGCGAGGAGATCCTGCCGCACATGTTTTACTATTTCGTCTGCTCCGATTCGTCGTCCGCGAACTCCGTTGGTTCGTGTCGGGTTTCGGATTTCCGGCTCCGCTGGCCTGCGGCACCGCGTCCTGCTGCCAAGAGAACCAATTCAAAGTTGGGATTGAATTAGGTCCCGCCGCCTTTATAGTGGCCGTTGTTAGTCACGTCAATGAGTTATGCCTCTTAGCGCCGCTGAAATCGCCAACCACCTTGGGGGTGTGCTCATCGGAGATCCCACCCTGATTCTCAAGGGCTTTGCTCCGGCCGATCGCGCCCAACCGGGCGACCTGACCTTCGCCGAGAACGAAAGCTATTTCGTCCGTGCCGAACAAAGCGCGGCGGCCGCCATTATTGTTGACGGTCCATTCGCCTCCACCCGGAAGGTCTTGATCCGGGTCCCCAGCGCGCGGATTGCCTTCGCCAAGGTCCTGCCGCTCTTTTTCCCAGACCCGGTGTTTCGCCCGGGCATACATCCCACCGCGATCGTGCCGGCTTCCGCCAAAATCGATCCTTCGGCGCACATCGGCCCTTACTGCGTGCTGAGTGACGGTGTGCGAATTGGCCCCCGGTCCGTGCTCCAGGGAGGGGATTTTATCGGTCCCAATTGTGTCGTCGGTGAGGACGCAAATCTCTTCCCCAACGTCACCCTGTACCCTGCCAGCGAGGTTGGGAATCGTGTCCGGATTCACTCCGGCACGGTCGTCGGCTCCGACGGCTTCGGTTACGTGGAGGATGCGGGGATCCATCGCAAAGTGCCGCAGATAGGCAGCGTGATAATTCGAGACGATGTCGAGATCGGCGCGAATGTGACCATCGATCGAGGTGCGTTGGGCCCAACCATTATCGGACGTGGGACCAAAATCGATAACCTGGTTCAGATCGCGCATAACGTCACGATTGGCGAACACTGCCTGGTCGTATCCCAGGCCGGGATCGCGGGCAGTTCTAAATTGGGCAACTACGTTGTCATCGCGGGCCAGGTCGGCATCGCCGGCCACCTCAAAATCGGAAATCATGTCTCGGTCGCAGCCCAGTCCGGCGTCATGCGCAGCATCCCGGATGGTGAAAAATGGTTGTGGAGCCCAGCCCAACCTGACCGTCAGGCCAAGCGGCAGATGATCGCCCTCCAACAATTGCCTGATTTGCTGCGCCGCTTCAACGAGATCGAGAAGAGAGTGCTCCAGGCTGATCTGCCGCCCAAAAACGACTGAGAGGGCACGTGTTCCCCGCAGGTTCCTCACCGCTTTCAACCCGCCCGCAGGGAGAACCATTCTCACGTGAAGGTCGCAGAGAAGAACACTTTCCCTCCAACCTTTTGATCCGGGCGGTGTTTGGTAGACTGGACAGCTATGTCCGTTGACTTGGACCCCGATGCCGCCCTGATGCTGCGTGTTAAGCAGGGCGACTGGGCGGCTTTCACGGAATTGGTTGACAAATATAAGCAGCCCGTGATGAACCTGGTCTGCCGGATGTTGCATGATGCGGCCGAGGCGGAAGATCTTGCACAAGTGGTTTTCTTACAGGTATATAAATCAGCCCATCGGTATGAAGTCGCCTCCAAGTTCTCGACTTGGATGTTCACCATCGCCCGGAACCTGTGTCTTAACGAAATTCGCCGCCGTGCTCGACACCCGGCCGACTCGCTGGAGGCCTCTTATCCCGAACGCGAGGACCAACCCTTGCCGCAATACGAGGACAAAAAGACGATTTCGCCACCTGAGAGCCTGTTGCAGGGTGAATTGGAGGAGAAAATCGAGCAGGCTTTGGCCGCGTTGCCCGAAGCTCAGCGTGCAGCGATCCTCCTTTGTCGTGGTGACGAGTTGAGCTACGAAGAGATTGCCAAGGTGCTGGACTGTTCGCTTTCGGCGACCAAATCACTCATCCATCGCGGTCGCGAAACCCTAAAACAGAAACTCAAACCCTATTTGCGCTCAGGTTGTTGGCCCAAGACCAAATGAGCGAAACTTTCGAGGCTGGACGGTTTTAGAAATCAATAGAGAGACGTATGACGAAAGACCCGATCTACGAACAATTGCGCGAGATTAGCTGGCGGCGCTCGCTGACTTCCGCGGAGGCGTCACGCCTGGCGGGGTGGCTGGCGGCACATCCCGAGGCCCAGGCCGAGTGGGAGGCCGACGCTGCTCTCAACGAGACCTTGGCGGCCCTGCCAAATGTGCCGGTCGCGAGCAACTTCACCGCGCGCGTGGTCCAGGCCGCCCAGCGCGAGGCCTTCGGCCCTCAAAGCAGTCCGCGGCGTTCGCCTTGGCCGGCAAACTGGTGGCTGCGGTTCGTGCCTAGAATCGCACTGGCAACCGTGGTGCTCGGCGCGGGTTTACTCTCGTATAATCATGGCCAGTCCGCCCGGCGAGCCGAATGGGCCCGGAGCCTGGCCACGGTTTCTCAGGTGGCTTCCTTGCCCAGCCCGGAGGTTTTGAAGGACTTTGATGCCATTGCGGCCTTGAGTTCCACCCCGTCGGCGGACGAGGAACTGCTCAAAGTAATGCAATGAGCTGGTCCGCCTGCCTTTTTCACCGCCAACGTGTGGCGCTTAGCCTTGTGCTCGTGTGTGGCTTGCCGCTTTATGGTCAGCAACCAGCCGCCCTTGGGCCGATCCCACCGTCCAGCCCGATCGCTGAGAGACTTTCACCACCACCACCGCCTTTGGCGAAGCCTCCCGTTGACTTTTTCCGCCGCCTCCTGGCCATGACCCCGATCGAACGCCGCGAG
>JANXQE010000672.1 GCA_025356925.1 Limisphaerales bacterium
ATCCAGGAGATCCCAATCCCGTTCCGGCTTATTATTCTGCCGACTATCGCCTTTCGCGGATGGAAACCTTTACTTTCGGTGTGGAGGCAAGCGCGAGAGTGACCGATTGGCTCACGCTCGATCTGGCGTACAAACGGTACGAGATGCGCGGTCTCGACGGCGTCACTTCCCAGAGCGCGTATCCAAAAGCCAATGTCGTTACAGTCGGCGCCAGGTTATGGTTCTGACCATGCCAGATTCAAACGCCGTTGTTTACGAGCGCGTGAAACGTTCGGCTCAAGCCACGCTCACGGGTGATTTTTATAACTTGTCGTTTCAGGCGATGAACACTATGTGTCGCGTGAATTTCCGGACGACAAAACCGAGCCTGGCCCGCGCTTTGCAGGACGAGGTGCTGCATTGGGTCGCCTGGTTCGAGGCGCGTTACTCGCGATTCATCCCCGATAGCCTGATCGGCAAAATCAACGCTGCAGCCGGCCAGCATTGGGTCGACGTGGACCCCGAGACCGACGCGCTTTTGAACCTGTGCCAGGAAATGATTTTCTTCACCCGCGGGGTATTTGATCCCACGGCCCTGCCTTTAATTCGGTTGTGGAATTGGAAGGCCAATCCGCCGGTCGTGCCCGGCGCGCAGGCCATCCAGGCCGCGCAGGAATTGGTCGGTTGGCGCAGGATACAAAGGCGTCCGGGAGCCATCTTCCTTCCAAAAGAGGGCATGTGCCTGGACCTGGGCGGCATCGGCAAAGAATACGCGGTGGACCGTGTGCTGACGATAGCCATGCAGCGCGGCATCGAGAGCGTGCTGGTTGATTTTGGCGCGGATGTGCGCGTGCATGGCGAGCCGCCGGAAAAAGGCGCCTGGCACATTGGTCTGGAAGATCCGAAGAACCCAGGGCACGTTTGGGTTGGCGTGGCGGTCACGAATCATGCCGTGGCAACTTCTGGCGATTATCTCCGACATTTCCTCCACCAGGGACGGCGTTACGGCCACATTCTGGATCCGCGCGCGGGATACCCCGTTAACAACGGGATTCTCTCCGTCTCCGTAATTGCTCCGCACTGCACGGTGGCGGGAATTCTTTCGACCTCAGTGTTCGTTCTTGGCCCTAAAGAAGGGATCGACTTAATCAGCCTCTGTCCGGGCGCGGAAGGCTGCATCACCACCGAGACCACCCGATTCCAAACGAAAGGATTCCATGCATACACAACTTCATAGCGGTCTGTTCGGGCTAATCCAAAAATCTCGCAAGCCGGCCGTCTGCGCTTCCGTCTTGCTCTTAATCGTGGCGTTCGCCAGGAGTGGTTCCGCTGCCGGTATAAAGACAGGCGATTCATTTCCTGACCTCGCGGGCTTCAAGCTTGAGGGTAAACTACCAGAGTCCACTAAAGGAAAGGTTGTCATGGTGGATTTTTGGGCGTCCTGGTGCGAACCGTGCAAACAATCCTTCCCCGTTATGGAGGAGCTGCACAAACGCTACGCCGATCGGGGACTAGTTATTATCGCCATCAACGTGGATGAAAACCGCCCTGACATGGAAGCCTTCTTGAAGAAGAACGCGGCCACCTTCGTTGTCGTACGGGATGCGAACCAAAAACTCGTCGAAAAAGCCGGTATTGCCACGATGCCGAGCTCTTTCCTCATCGACCGCGAGGGCAAGGTGCGTTTCGCCCACACCGGTTTCCGCGGCGCCGAAACCAAGAAGAAATACGAAGAAGAGATCGAATCTTTGCTGAAATAAGATCGATATGAACAAGAAAATCGCGCAATGCCTCGCCGGCTTTTGTCTCCTGGCCATTTGCGCTGGGTGCCAAAATGTAAAGCCCTGGCAGCGGGCTACGCTGGCGGACGTGACGATGCGCGCCGATCGCGACCCGCTGGGGACAGCGCAGGACGAACACATCTTTTTCTCCCGTGAAGCCGCTTCGGGCGGCCGGGGGGTGGGCGGCGGCGGGTGTGGCTGTAACTAAATTAAACCGATGAAGGTTTTCGAAGAGGGGTGTTTTGGGTTTCAGAAAGCGCGAGTACTCTTGCGCGCGTCGCGGCCCGCACGGGACCGCCGGCCCCACCACTGCGGTTCGTGGATCGTCGCTGCCTGGCTCTTGGCATGCAGCTTATTGGCTGTCGGGGTGGCGCGGGCTGAGGCTCCGCCCAGTCCCTTCGCGGTCAACGCCACGATGACCTTGAGCAACGACGTCGCGTGGGTCGGATTCGATTTCCTGGTGCCACCTGACCACGTGCTGTATGCCGAGCGATTGGCTTTCCTCACAGGTGATGGAAAGGTTCTTAAGCCGATTTCCATCCCCGAGCCGCTTATGCACCTGGATGCCGTGAGTGGGCAACAGAAGGAAGTTTATGACCGGCCGTTTTCCGCGATGCTCAAATTCGATGCGCCGTTCCCCACAAACCTGTTGCTGAAGCTCCAGGGTTGCAGCAATTCAGCCTGTTTCTTTCCGGAGAAACATCTCTTCACCCTTTCCGCGAGCGGCATTGTCGCGCAGGTGGACAAGCCAGCGGGAACCGAGGATAGCTCAGCCGTCGCGGCTGGCACATCGACGATCAGCACGAACGGATTCCGAGTCGTGGGCCGGGAGACGGGGTACATCCCCAAGAAAGGGTTCCTGGAGTTTTTGGCGAAAGCCAAAGGCGGTCAGGGGATGTCCACGGACCCGCTGGACAAGTTCAATCAATTAGGGCCGTTGGTTTCACTGCTTTTGATCGTCCTGGGCGGGGCTGGTTTGAATCTGACGCCCTGCGTGCTGCCACTCATTCCGATCAACCTGGCGATCATCGGTGCCGGCGCCCGCGCCAGCTCGCGCCGGCGCGGTTTCGCGCTCGGCGGGACTTACGGCCTGGGGATGGCGCTGGTCTATGGCGTCCTTGGTCTGGTGGTGGTGTTGACCGGTTCCAAGTTTGGGACGCTCAACTCTTCCGCCTGGTTTAATGTCTCGATCGCCGTCGTATTCCTGGTGATGTCGCTGGCCATGTTCGATTTGGTGAATGTTGATTTCTCGCGGTTTCAAGGTCAGATGGGGAGTTCGGGACCTTCTCAAGGCGGTCAATTCATTCTGGCGTTGAGCATGGGAGCAATGGCGGCGTTGCTGGCGGGAGCATGCGTCGCGCCGGTCGTTATTTCGGTGTTGCTGTTAGCGGCCCATCTCTACGCAAAAGGCGCCGTCGCTGGTTTGTTGTTGCCGTTTCTCCTTGGTCTCGGGATGGCTTTGCCCTGGCCATTTGCCGGCGCTGGACTGAGTTTCCTGCCGAAGCCCGGGAGATGGATGAAGTGGGTTAAGTATTCGTTCGGCGTGCTCATCCTGTTGTTCGCTGGCTACTACGGCCATCTCGCCTTCAAGGTCTTCCAATCGGATTCCGAGCTTCGGGCGGCGAGGAGTTCTCCGGCCGGCCAAGGTTCGGATGCCGCTGCCCCCGACCACGCTCTCAAGGCGGCCCTGGCGCAGGCCAAGGCCCAGGGCAAACCGTTGCTCATCGATTTCGCCGCAACCTGGTGCAAGAACTGCCTGGCGATGGATTCAACCGTGTTCCCTGCGCCTGAAGTGAAACAGCAACTGAGCGAATTTGTGGTCGTGAGATACAGCGCGGAGAAACCCAACGAATCTCCCGCCAAAGAGGTTCTCAATCAATTTGGGGTCATGGGCCTGCCCACTTACGTCGTCCTCTTGCCCGACAAGTAGCGCAGGTTTACTCCAAGGGAAGCCCTTCCTCGACAAGCATCACGGGGATGTTGTTGCGGATCGGGTATAAGAGCTTGCCGTCGGTACGGACCAAACCTTCGGCAATTTGTTCTGAAACGATGCGACCGCTGCGGGAGCGCAGTTCTCCGGAGGCAATTCTGCGATTGAGCTCCTCAAGCTGAGCTGAGTCAGCCAGATGCAGTTCCTGGTGTGTCTCGGGACAGCAAAGCAGCTGCAGCAATTCGGGATCAACCATGGGCCTTGAGCGCCTTCGTGGCCGCTTCGTAGATCGCTTTGAGTGGTACGTTCGCCGAGGCAGCGAGCCCTTTACAGGACTCAAACTCAGGGGCTGCCTGCACGATTCGTCCATCCAGCCGTCCGATCTTCACTGCCACTTTCCCATGCGCCGTTTGAACCTCGGTCATTTCCCGGCGCAATTTGCGGCGTTCGGTTGGGTAACGCCGGACGCCGAAACTAGTGGTTTCCCGGAGAATCAGCTCACTGAACTTGTCCGCATCGGCTTCGGCGCACAACACGGTCAACAGAACGCCCGGCCGGCTCTTTTTCATCTGGACAGGCGTGTGGAAGACGTCCAGCGCCCCCTGCGCGAGCGCAGTTTCGACGAAGTACCCGAGGATCTCGGCGTGGATATCATCCAGGTTGCTCTCCAGCACTGTGACCGTATCGATCTCCCAATCGTGTAGCGCAGGTACGGCATCAGAATTTCCCAGAACCGCGCGCAGGACATTGGGCCGTGTTCTATTTTCGCGGGTGCCGAGTCCGAACCCGATTTTCTCCGCCACCAACCCTTCCATCAGCCCAAAGGATTCGGCAAACTCAGCGATTAAAGCGGCGCCGGTGGGGGTGACCAACTCGTGCGGCTCGTTACATTGCGTGACCGGGACCTGACGAGCGCCCAAAATCGCCATCGTGGCTGGAGCCGGAATCGGGAATCGGCCGTGGGCGCAGTCAACCCAACCATTGCCATCGATGACGCGGCTGGCCAGAACGCGCGGCTTGCCCAATAGCTCAAGACCGACGCATCCGCCGACGATGTCCACGATCGAATCGATGGCTCCCACCTCGTGGAAATGGACTTCCTCTAGTGGTAGTCCGTGGATCTTAGCTTCCGCCACCGCCACCCGTTGAAAAACGGCGACCGATTTTTCTTTCACCCAG